>CAINUX010000272.1 GCA_903853895.1 uncultured beta proteobacterium
CTTCAGAAACTCATCGCGCCGTGTGGGCTTGCGGTAGTTCTCGAACGTCTGATCGGACGCCATGGCGAGGGTTTGTTGTTTCATCGGTCTGTAACGTTTGACCCCATTGGGGCGTGGACCTTAATCATCAAATCCCTAGCTCACTGGACGGGCATTGTGAACGGTCGGTTGCGCGGCATACCCGACTTAAAACGGTATGCCGTGGACGGCAGCAATGCGTCTGAACCCGAAGTTCCATCGTGTTTCTTTTGACCTCGCACCAGTGTGCAGGTCAATTCGGCGAGAGTGCCGGATCAGCCACCGATTCGGTAGACAACACACGCAGGTCGCTGTTAAACACCACAGTAAAGATTTTGGTGTCCGAGGTGTTGGGGCCATCCATGTAGCGCCAGTCGTAATGCCAGACATTTTTCAACTCAAACGGCGTGATCTTCATGGGCTTGCCCAACATTCTTCGCACGGTCTCCATGGGCATGCCGGGTACTATTTTGGCGAAAACATGGGGCGCCAAAACCTGGCGCAGTGAACTCAATTTTCCATCCGGCCCAATGGTGATCATGTAGTTCTTTGCGCCTGCGGGTTGGCGGTTGTACTCAAAAATGCGGGCACCGTTTTCGCCGTCCCAGACCTTTTCTGGTTCGCCGAATTTCATTCGGACATCGCCTTCGGTAGCTACGCCCTCTTCCAGCTCGGCGACGCGCTGGCTGTCGCAGGCAGTTGTCAACAATGCAGCGAGAGACACCATCAAGCAGAGGCTCAGTTGGCCGATGGATGGACGGAAGCGGCGGAACAACGATTTCACTATAAACACCTCTCAAGGGAAACACGGGCTGGCAACAGGAGCGACTGCTCCATTCGCGCGAAGCCCAGTATGGCACCTCTGCCAGCACCCAAGACAGTCGGCCTGCGGGATAGCCAAATCCTCTCCATCGCCGCGCCACGATCATTCGCCGTTCACCGACTCCTGCCCGTCATTCGCCGAAAAGGAAGCGACAAAGCCGGGGTGGTCCGATATCGTGGCAACATCTCAGCTCAATCAGGACTTGACAATGCGTTTCCAACCTCATCCACGCGAGCTATTGGCTCGTCACCATGACAACCCGCGCAAGCGTCTACTTTGGGGTGCATCGCTCGTGGCCGTAGGAACACTGTTTCTCCTGGACCGCCTGACTGTGCTGGATCTCATGCAGTACCTGAGCCCGCAGACGCATGGGTGGCACTTCCTGCCTTTGCTGATTGCCTTGGGTGGGGTCATCTCGGTGGTCAGCGCGCAGTCGGTGCCGCAGTTTCTGAATGGCTTGGAAGACATGGCGCTGGGCGTTTGGGTATTCGCCTGCTTCTCGAACCTGTGGGGTTTGACCTTTGCCAATAGCTGGCCGATTGTGCTGATTGTGTTTGGTCTGCAGATGCTGCTGCGCGGCTGGTTGGGCATGGGCCGCAGCGCGACCAATGAGGTGGTGCGATGAGCCCGCGCCGCGACCAGACGCGCATGGTGCTGGGCGGGTTTGCGGTGCTGATCGGCGCGTTGGCTCTAGCCGACAACCTGCTACAGATCAACACACGCCAGGTGCTGCAGTTCTGGCCTGTGGTGTTTATGCTCATCGGCGCCATGAAGCTCAGCCAGACGCGCCACACATCGGGCTACGTTGTAGGAGCCGTCTTCCTGTCACTGGGCGTGCTGCTGACTCTGCACAATCTGGAGCTGATTTCGTTCCGCTTGCGTGACTGGTGGCCTTTGCTGGTGATTGGCGCCGGCGTGGCCATGATCGCCAAGGAGCCGTTGCGCCGGCGCATGGAAAATCTGCAACAGAACGCCCATGCGTCTGGCATGGAGAACGCCGACCTCAGTGCAACGGCAGTGATGAGCGGCAACAACCTCAGCGTGGGTTCGCAGGACTTTCGCCAAGGCGAAGTGACGGCTGTAATGGGAGGGATCGAGATCGATTTTCGCCAGGCGTCCATGCAGTCAGAAGCGACGCTACGTGTCCTGGCGGTCATGGGCGGGATTGAGATCAAGGTACCACCTGACTGGAGCGTGGAATGCCGCGCGACGGCCTTCCTGGGTGGAGTGGAAGACAAGACCGTGCCGCCTGCACAAGCCACCAAGCGATTGGTCATTGAAGGCTTTGTGATGATGGGCGGCGTGGAGGTCAGGAATTGATGTTGCCTCAGCAAGCATGACGCCGGTCACCTCCAGCGCGCGTCGCCTCATGGCTTACCTGGGCTTGTGGCTGCTCGCCGGTCTGGCGCTTTCGGGAGCACTCGTCAACGCTGCATGGGCAGCGTGGTTGCCGGCGCTCGTGTTGGTGCTTCCGATGGCGGTATGCCTGGGCTTTGTAGCCGCCTCGGCCTACTACGTGTGCCGTTCGGTGGAGCTGACGCGGCGCGGCGGATTCCAGACCGTCGTGGTATTTGGTGCCGCCGCTGCGTTGTCGGGTGGTCTGTGGGCGTTGCTGTGCCTTGGCTGGAATGCGTTGGGTTCGAGCCTGCTCGCCTTGGCTGGCAGCGAGCCCATGGCCGTGGAGCCGTCCGCAGGCGGCTTGCTGGTGGCCATGCCCAGTGGCGCGGGGATCATGCTTTTTCTGCTCGCTGGCGGGCTGTATCTGATCTCACTGCTGATTCACGACATCTGGCTTGCCGCCGACCAGGTGCGCGCGGCCCAAGGGCGCGAAGCGCGGTCGTTGCTACAGGTCCGCGATGCACAGCTTCAAATGTTGCGTATGCAGATCAACCCGCACTTCCTGTTCAATAGCCTCAACTCCATCAGCGCCCTCACTTCCCAGAATGCGGCTGCCGCGCGCGCCATGACCCTGGAGCTGGCTGCATTCTTTCGGCAGACACTGGCGCTGGCTGAGAAAGAGCACATCGCATTGGGCGATGAAATTGCGTTGTGCGAACACTTTTTGGCGGTTGAGAAAATCCGCTTTGGTGACAAGCTGCGGACTGACATCCGCGTGTCAGATGCGGCCCGGGCCGTGCTGATCCCGCCCATGCTGTTGCAGCCCTGCGTCGAGAATGCCGTCAAGCATGGCGTGCAACATGTGGTGGGAGGCGGCTGTGTGACAGTGCGCGCCTTTGTACAGGAGACCTGGTTGTATGTGACGATTGAGAACCCGGTGGACCCGGATGCGCCACAGGCCACGGGCACGGGAAAGGGCCTCGTCAACATCCGCAATCGTCTGGCCACCCTGTATGGTGGGCGCGCACGGATTGGCTGGACGCACCACTCCGATAGATTCTCGCTGGAGATGGTGCTGCCCACAACGGTTGCTGCGCCATGAACACCACCACAGCGCCCTTGCGCATACTGATTGTTGATGACGAACCGCTGGCGCGGGGCCTGATTCGGGAGTACCTGGCAAAGTACCCCGACCTCAGCATCGTTGGCGAGTCTGAACACGGCTTGCAGGCCGTGCAAGACATCACCGTGCTGGCCCCGGACCTGATTTTTTTGGACATTCAAATGCCCAAGCTCAGTGGCCTGGAAGTCCTGGATCTCACGGGTCGCAGGAGGGGTGTCATTTTCACTACCGCCGACGACCAGCACGCCTTGAAGGCGTTTGATCTGCATGCGGTGGACTACCTGCTGAAGCCATTCTCACAGCAGCGCTTTGACGACGCCCTGGCCCGTGCGCGCCGGGCCGTGGCGCAAGCCCAGCCTGGGGTGCAAAATTTGCTGGCGGATGCCGGCCAGCGTCCGGCCCGCATTCTCATTCGTGACCGCAACCAGGTGCATGTGATCGCGGTGGAAAAGATCGAGTACGTACAGGCACAAGACGACTACATCAGCATCCACAGCGCCGGGCGCGACTACCTGAAAACACAGTCTTTGGCCGAGTTGGCCACGCAACTGGACCCGGCGCAATTTGTGCGCGTGCACCGCTCGTATCTGCTCAACATGCAATTCCTTCAAAGCCTTGAGCGCGCCACAAAAGACAATTTTGTCGCCGTGCTGCGCAATGGCCAACACATACCTGTCAGCCGCTCAGGGTACGAACGTCTGGGTGGCTTGATCGATGGCCGCTAAAGCGCAGATTGGCAGTACCTGCCACTGTTTGGCGGGGCCGGTGGGCCGGGTATCCAATGGGATGGACGCTCCCTCCTTAACGGCATCGAATGTGCCAAAGTGGGGGCGTAACAACCACCCAAGCGAAAGGAGCGTCCGCTATGCAAGTTATCACATTTGGTATCGACCTGGCCA
>CAINUX010000273.1 GCA_903853895.1 uncultured beta proteobacterium
CCGATGCCTCCTGGCGTTTTGGGGTGCTGCGCTATTTCAACCCCGTTGGCGCCCACGCCAGTGGCTTGATGGGTGAAGACCCGCAAGGCGTGCCCAACAACCTGTTGCCTTTTGTGGCCCAGGTCGCCGTGGGGCGGCGGGAGTTTTTGAACGTGTGGGGCAACGACTACGACACCCCGGACGGTACCGGCGTGAGGGATTACATCCATGTGGTGGACCTGGCCTTGGGCCACCTGCGCACACTGGAGGCACTGAACCGCTCCGAGGCCGGCCTGTGTGCCGCCATCAACCTGGGCACCGGTGTGGGCTACAGCGTTCTGGACATGGTGAAGGCCTTCGAGCAGGCCAGCGGAAAGCCCGTCCCCTACCAGTTGCAGCCCCGTCGCACGGGTGATGTGGCGGCCTGCTATGCAAACCCCGCATACGCGCAACAGCTGCTGGGATGGAGGGCTACGCGCGATCTTGAGACCATGTGTGCCGACGCGTGGCGCTGGCAAAGCGGCAACCCGAATGGCTACGGTTCCTAGCCGGAATCAGGGCTCCCGAAGACGCACTTTCGCAAAGGGGTCTTCGGCGGGTTCCGCTGGGCTCAGCGGCACCGGGCGCGTCTCAGGGTAGACGCTATTCATTTTGCTGTCTTGAAACGCCACTGAGTCCTCCCACATGGACCAGTCGGATTCTTCGTTGCCCTCTTTCATTTCGGGCACAGGCAGTGGTGACAGCAGGTCACTCACTTGCTTGGCCTTAGGTGAATTGCGCATGGAAGCCCCGCCACTAACCGATGTTCGCTTGGGTGGTTGTTCCGGCGTAGTGGTGCGGCGCTTCAAGAAGTCGAACAAATTGAGTACCTCCAGCGGCAAATTCTGATTCCTCACATTGTTCACCGCTACTGCAACGCTGTCCATCCCCAAAACAGGTGAGTGTGTGCTGGCGAACATATAAACTGTGGCGGACACGGGAAACTAGTACCCGCACTTGCAGGGAGTAAACAGTGACAAAAGGCATGATCCTGGCGGCCGGTCAAGGCACCCGTGTGCGACCGCTCACCAAAGACTTACCCAAACCGATGGTGCCCATTTTGGGTAAACCGGTGATGGAATACCTGATCGAACACATGGCCCGTCATGGCGTGCGCGAGATCATGATCAACGTGGCCTACCTGCACCGCAAGATTGAACACTATTTTGGTGATGGCAGTCGTTGGGGGGTGGAGATTGGCTACTCGTACGAGGGTGCGTTGGACCATGGAGACATCGTGCCCCGGCCCCGCGGTTCGGCTGGCGGGATTCGCCACATTCAGGATTTTTCCGGTTTTTTTGATGAAACCACCTTGGTCCTGTGCGGCGACGCCTTGATCGACCTGGATATTGGCGCCGCAGTGCGCGAGCACAAGGCCAAGGGAGCTGTTGCCAGTGTGGTGGCGCTGGACGTGCCACCTGATCAGGTGCAGTACTACGGCATGGTGGTGCCTGACTCAACCGGGCGCGTTCAGTCGTTTCAGGAAAAACCGCGTCCTGAAGAAGCCAAGTCGACGCTGGCCAGTACCGGCATTTATCTGTTCGAGCCCAGTGTGATCGACCTGATTCCACCGGGACAAGATTTTGACATTGGCTCGCAGCTGTTCCCCATGCTGGTGGAGTTGCATATGCCATTTTTTGTCCAAAACCGATTCTTCAACTGGATCGATATTGGCAGGGTCAGTGACTATTGGTCGGTGCTGCAGCGAGTGTTGCGTGGCGAGGTGGCGCACATGAATATGCCTGGTCGCGAGGTGCGACCCGGCGTGTGGGTTGGCCTCAATACGCGGATTGACTGGGACCATGTAACTATTGAAGGGCCTGTTTATATCGGCTCCAGCGTGAAAATAGAGCCTGGTGCGCGCATTGTGGGCCCTGCCTGGATTGGACACGGCAGCCACATCCGTGCGGGGGCAACGGTTACGCGTTGCGCGCTGTTTGACTACACCCGGATCGGACAGAACATGGTGTTCGCCGAAATGATTGTTTCACCCGATTACTGTGTCAATAACCGGGGCGAGACGGTCTACCGTGGCGATGACAATTGTCCGTTGCGATGGAGCGACGCACGCGCCTGATGTACGATGCCTCATGAAACTGTCAGTGTTCAGCACGGCCCTGCAGGAACTCGACTGGAGTGGGATGCTGCGCTGGTTGGCCGATCATGGGGTGCAGCACCTGGAGCTGGGGTGTGGGGCCTACCCTGGTAAACGCCATGCCGATGCATTGCGGCTGCGCGATGATGCCGGCTACCGGCGCCAAATGCAAGCTGATCTTTCGACGCATGGCCTGTCGCTCGCTGCACTGTCCTGTCATGGCAATCCATTGCATCCCAATCCTGAGGTGGCCGATGCACACCACCAGGATTTGCTGGCCACCATTGAGGCTGCGCACGACATGGAAGTGCCGGTGGTGGTTTGTTTCTCGGGGCAGAGTGGTGATCGCCCGGCGCAGGCGGGCAGTAGTCACGCGATGTCGACGCCGAACTGGCCAGTGGTCGCCTGGCCCGACGAGTACCGAACGCTTGGAACCTGGCAGTGGGAGCGTTGCCTCATCCCGTACTGGCAACCGGTGGCTGCCCGGGCTCAATACCTGGGGGTCAAACTGGCGCTGGAGATGCATGGTGGCTTTGCCGTGCACAACCCCGCTACGTTGTTGCGATTGCGCCATGCCTGCGGTCCGGCACTGGGCGCCAATCTGGATCCCAGCCATTGCTGGTGGCAGGGCATGGACCCACTGATCTGCGTCGAACTGTTGGATCAGGCACTGTTTCATGTGCACCTGAAAGACACCACATTCAACCCGCACGCGATGGCACAAAATGGTTTGCTCGACAGCACACCGTTTGATGACGTGGCCAACCGGGCCTGGCACTTTTCGATGCCCGGTGAAGGCCATGACGCCAAGGTGTGGCAATCGCTGATAGCGGCAGTGCAGCATATCGGTTACGTGGGGGTCTTGAGCATCGAACACGAAGCACCGATTGCGCCTTTGTTGGGCGTTCCACAGACGCTGCGTTTTATGCGCAGTCTGGCGGGTTGACCATGCCATTGCACGTTGCTTCATTGGTAGCGGGTTTGGCGAGCGGAGTTGCGGTCACGGGTGCATTCGCATGGTGGAAGTCACGACGCAAAACTGAACGCCTTTCTTCCCAGGCGGCCATGTTGCCGATTCAGGCCCTGCTTGACAGCATCGATGACCTGGCATGGATCAAAGATCGAGACTCGCGCTTCATCCTGGTCAACCGGAAGTTTGGCGAGGTCTTTGGCCGCGACCCTGCCAGTCTGATTGGCAAGACCGACTTCGACCTCAGTGCTCCGGATATGGCAGAGCAGTACTTGCACGACGACCTGCAAGTGATGCGCACTGGGCAACCCAGTCGCCGTGAGGAACGAATCTCCCGTGGTCCCGGAGTGTTTGGCTGGTCCGAAACCATCAAGGTGGCCGTACTCGACGCGGTCGGTCAAGTCGTGGGCACGGCCGGTGTGGCACGTGACATCACTGAGCGGCGGCAAGCCCAGGCGATGCTCGAACAGCGGGTGGATGAGCGAACCCAGGAGCTTTCCAACACGGTCGACCAGTTGCGCACTGCGCAGCGCGAATTGGTGACCAAAGAGAAAATGGCGGCGCTGGGCTCCATGGTGGCAGGCGTGGCGCATGAGCTGAATACGCCCATTGGCAACAGCCTGACCGTGGCGAGCACACTGCAGGACCACACACGCAACTTTGAGTCAGTCCTGCAGGGCGGGCTGACCCGCAGCGCACTCGACAGCTATGTCACTGCCAACCGGGACGGCACCGAAATCCTGCTGAGCAGCCTGCTCAAGGCCGCAGAGTTGGTGAGTAGCTTCAAACAGGTGGCGGTGGATCAGGCCAGCACCAACCGGCGCCGTTTCTTGTTGGATAAAACGGTGGCAGAGATCGTGATGACGATGGGACCTGTTCTGAAAAAATTTCCCCATCGGCTGGAGGTCGACATTCCGCCCGGTGTGGTGATGGATACTTATCCCGGCCCGTTGGGCCAGGTGCTAACCAATTTGATCACCAACGCAATGCTTCACGCATTTGAATCCCGCACGGACGGTGTAGTACGGGTGACTACCGAGCCAGTGGAGGCTGGCCGTGTCAAGATCCTGGTGCAAGACGATGGCGATGGCATTGCGGAAGACCATGTGTCGCGCGTCTTTGACCCTTTCTTCACCACCAAACTCGGCCACGGCGGCAGCGGGCTTGGTCTGAGCATCGTTTACACGCTGGTTAACGATGCCCTCAAAGGGACCGTTTCCGTCCAAACCCAACGCGACACGGGTACCGGGCATGGCACCTGTTTTACGTTGTTGCTGCCGCTGGAGATTCAGTAGCCCGAACCGCCTACGTCGTCAGCGGTGTGGGCGATGCGCGACGTCCCTTGATGAGTCGCGCGAAGAAGCGGTACACCATGCGCAGGGCCAGCAGCGTCGCAATAGCCTCACCAAACGTCAACAGGAAGGCAAACAGCCCGTTGCCCCGCTGAGCCCGCACATTGAACTTGGCCACCATGCGGTCGCGTGCGATTTCGATGCTGTCGTAAAACGTGGGCACTACCAACAGGGTCAAGAGGGTCGACGTGATCGTGCCACCAATAATGGCCACGGCCAGCGGCTGGTAAAACTCACCACCTTCGCCCAGGCCAATGGCCACCGGCAGCATGCCGGCAATCAACGCAAACGTGGTCATCAGAATGGGCCGCAACCGCACGCGGCCGGCATCCATCAGTGCTTCTTCGCGGTCAATGCCCTGCGCCTCCCGTTTGCGCGCTGCATCCAGCAACAGAATGGCATTCTTGGCGACCAGACCCATCAGCATGATGATGCCGATAAAGCTCATCAGGTTCAGTGTGCTGCGGGTGATCAGCAGCGCCAGCACCACACCTATTAGTGACAGAGGCAGAGACAGCATCACCGCCAGCGGCGCCGTGAATGAACCGAATTGCATGACCAGAATCAGGTACATCAATCCAATGCCAGACAACAATGCAATCAGCATTTCGGTGAACAGTTCCTTCTGATCCTGTCCCGCGCCGCCCAGCGACAGCCCGTAGCCGGGTGGGTAGTCAAAGGATTTGGCCAGTTTCATGGCGTCTTCGGTGACTTCGCCGTTGGAGCGTCCCTGGGCGTTGGCCGACACGGTAATGTTGCGCTTGCCGTTGGCGTGCTCGATGCCGGACGGGCCTTTGCCCATGGTGATGGTGGCAATCTGGTCCAGTGGAATCATCAGGTTGGTGCCCGCGACGGCGATCGGCAAGCGCTCAATGCTTTCTTTGCTGACGCGGTCGTCGGGGTGAAGACGCACCGCCACGTCACGGGTTTCACCTGTAGGGTCGACCCAGTCGCCCACCTCAATACCCGCAAAGGCTACACGCAGGGCCTGCGCAGCGTCGTTGGCTGAAATGCCCATCGAATTGGCCAACCCGCGGTTCAGCTCAATCTTGAGCTCCTTCTTGGGGTCTTGTTGCGACAGACCCACATCAACCGCGCCCGGAATCAGGCGCAGCTTGTCCATATAGGCACTGGTGATTTCCAGCAGCTTGCGCGAATCGGGGCCTGTGAAGTCGATCTGGATGGGCTTGCGTGCGCCGTTGTTCAGGTCGTCCAGCACGGTGTATTCCGCGCCAACCAGTGTGCGCACTTTTTCCCGCAATTCAGTCGCAATTTCCTTGGCGCTGCGGCTGCGCGTGTGGCGCTTGCCAATGTCCACATAGATGCGCCCGCCACTGGCGGTGATGTTGCTGTTGGTTTCCTTGGTTTCGGCAATGGTGCGTGCCAATGCTGCGGCGCGTTCCATCTTCAGGCGTGCGTATTCGACCGAGGATGATGATGGCGTGCGCACCTCGATCATCAGGTTGCCGGAGTCGGTCGCGGGCAGGAAGCTGGAGCCACCAACCTTGACCTGCAACACCACGGCTCCCACCAGGCTTGCAACCGCGATGGCGGCCATCCAGCGGCGGTGGTGCAGAGCCCACGCGATGACGTTTCCATAACGGTCGGCCTGGTGGTCGAACCAGTCATTGAAGCGTGCCAATACGGCACTAAGCCCCTTCTTGGGCG
>CAINUX010000274.1 GCA_903853895.1 uncultured beta proteobacterium
CCCGACCCGCAGACCGGCTTGGGCCTCTGGACGGCGGCGGCGTTCTGGCGTGCCATGCACCATGGCCGCGCACAGGATGGGCGCTTGCTGTACCCGGCCTTTCCCTACACCAGCTACACGCTGGTCAGCCGCGAGGACAGTGACGCCCTGTTTGCCTACCTGCTCAGCCTGGCACCCGTGTCCCGGCGCAACCCGCCGCACGAGCTGGCATTCCCGTTCAACACCCAGGCCGCGCTGGCGGTGTGGCGAGCGCTGTACTTCCGGCCGGGCGCGTTCGAGGCCGACCCTGCCCGCACGGCGCAATGGAACCGCGGAGCCTACCTGGTGCGAGGCCTGGGACACTGCGCGGCCTGCCACGCACCGCGCAACAATCTGGGTGCCACCGTGGACGCGCAGGCCCTGCACGGCGGCATGGTGGCGATGCAGAACTGGTATGCGCCCTCACTGGCGTCCAGCCGCGAGGCGGGTGTGGCCGACTGGGACACGCAGCAGGTGGTGGACCTGCTGCAGACCGGCGTGTCCGCACGTGGATCTGTACTGGGGCCGATGGCCGAAGTGGTCTACCGCAGCACCCAGCACCTGCTACCCGACGATTTGCGCGCCATGGCCGTTTTCCTGAAAGACCTGCCGCCGCAATCGCTCCCCGCGCAACCCGGTGGCGCGACGGGTGCGGCCCGGCTTGCCAATGGAGAACGACTGTACGTCCGCCACTGCGTCGAGTGCCACGGTAAGCAAGGAGAGGGTGCGCAAAACGCCTACCCGGCGCTGGCCGGCAACCGCGTGGTGACCATGGATACACCGGCCAACCTGGTCCAGCTGGTTCTGCACGGAGGCTACCTGCCGGCAACCGCGGGCAACCCGCGCCCCTACGGCATGCCGCCGTTTCGGCACCTGCTCGACGATACCGAGGTCGCCGACGTGCTGTCTTACATCCGCCACGCCTGGGGCAACGGGGCAAGCCCGGTGGCTGTGCTGGACGTGTTGCAATACCAGTAGCGCTTGGCACTGCAGGCGGTCCAAACGGAATCGCTATCGGTCACGTGTCCAGATAGCGCACGCCGGTCATTTTTTCGGACTCACCCCACAAACGAGCGGCATCCTCCACGTTGCGGGACCGGCGATTGGAACCCACTTTGACCGGGGCACCCCGCATCTCCGCCATGGAGCCAGGGCCACAGTAATCGCCACCCGCTATATCGTCACCCAACGCTGCATACAACGTCGGCAGTGCCCCTCCTTCGGCAGACTGGAATACCAGGGCCGTGAGTGGATTCAACAAGCCAACGATTCCCGGCATGTGCCGGAACAGGCTGGTGGCAGACACACCGGGGTGCGCCGCAACCGACAGGGTTGAATGACCCGCATGGTGCAAGCGACGCTGCAGCTCGTAGGCAAACATCAGGCAGGCCAACTTGCTCTGGCCGTAGGCCAAGCGCTTGTTGTAGCCATTCTTGAATTGCATGTCATCAAAGCGGATGCCGCTCCAGCGGTGCGCCAGGCTGCTGAGCGACACCACACGAGAGCGCGGTGTTTGTTTCAACAGCGGGAGCAAAAGGCCGGTCAACGCAAAATGACCGAGATAGTTGGCAGCGAGCTGACTCTCGAACCCGTCCTTGCTAAGGGAATAGGGCGGCATCATGATGCCGGCATTGTTGATCAACAGATCCAATGTGTTGTGCCGTTTCGCGAATTGCTTGGCAAACGCGCGCACCGATGACAAGTCGCACAGGTCCAACACCATGCATTCCAGTTTTGCCTCGGGGTATTGCGCCGCAATTTTGACCTTGGCCGCCTCTGCGTTGGCCAGGCTGCGACAGGCCAGAACCACGGCACAGCCTTTGCCAGCCAGAGCCAGGGCGGTCTCCCATCCGAGTCCGGCGTTTGCGCCGGTCACGATGGCAATCCGTCCGGTCTGTTCCGGGGCACTTTGCACAGTCCATGGCATAGGGATGATCCTCGTAGCGTGTTCGCGGTCCTTCATTAGACTACCAGTATGGCGCCGCCCTCGATTGCACACGACACCTTAGGGACACGCCCCGGCGGGATCGCCGCGCTCAGTCGCTACCTGTGGGCAGCCCCCCTGTTGTTGTCGGTCGCATTTACGGCTCTGGTCGCCGCGTGGGCGCAGGACAACGACCGGCTGGAGCGTGAAGCCATGCAGCGTTCGGTGATGGCGGACACGCTAAGCCTGGAGGCACAGCTCACGGCGCGACTGGAAACAGAAATGGTGAAGCTCCGGGCTGCGGCCACCCGGCTGCTGCCAGCGGGCCAGGATGCGCACCGGCAGCTCGCAAACCTGCCGGAGATTGCGGCCGGCCTGGACCGGCGCTGGTTGAGTGTTCTCTGGCTGGATGCCAACGCAAGAATCGTGGCTGAAGCCCGACGCGACCAGCGTCCCGGCGCGAAAAATTTTCCCCAGACACAGGGCATCACCTTGCACTTGGTGGCCCCCACCAGCGACGAGCGTCGCCCGCAGACCGGCCAGTTGATTGCGCGCTATGACCCCGCGGACCTGATTCAGAGCCAGGACTTCTGGTGGCTGGCAGCCCAATACGAAGTTCAGTTGCTGTCCGGACTTGATGAGGTCATTTTGTCCACGGAAAAAACCGGCCGCGCGGCCGCGGGTGAGACCTACGAGACGCCCTTCCAGGCGATTGCGGACGCCCGGCTGCGGCTGACCCAGCGGGTGCGCCAACCACACTGGTTCACGACTCTGCCAGTGGTGCTGATGGCTGGTTTTCTGGTCTGTATTGCGGTTGCCACTCTGTTGCTGCGCCGCCAGATGAACCGGGTGGCCCGGGCCGAATCCGCGTGGCGCACCGAGGCCGCGTGGCGACAGTCACTCGAGGAGTCCGCGCTGGTGGGTTTGCGCGCGCGTGATCTGAGCGGGAAACTGCTGTTTGCCAACGGCACCTTCTGCGAAATGGTGGGGTACTCGTTTGCCGAACTGGTGGAGCACGGACCCGTATTCGATGCGCAAGTACAGCCCCCCCACGATCAGTTCCCGCCCTCGGCGAAGCGGGAAGACCGCGAGGCCCGCTGGCATCACCGCGATGGCCGCATCGTTGACGTCATGGTGTTCGAGTCGCCGCTCATCGACGGCGGGGGTGAGCAGGTGGGATGGATGGATTCCATTGTGGATGTCACCGAGCGCAAACGGCTCGAAGAACTGGAGCGGCGCCAGCGCGAAGTGCTGGCCAACCACGCACGCCTGTCCACGCTGGGCGAAGTGGCGTCCACCCTGGCCCACGAACTGAACCAGCCCCTGACCAGCATCGTCAGCTACAGCGCAGGCATTGCAAAGGCACTTGAGAAGCTGCCGGGCACCGATCCTGAACTCCTGGCGGCGGCCCAGGCCTTGTCTCGTCACGCATCCAAGGCAGGCGGCATCGTGCACCGGATTCGCACGCGTCTTGCACGGCGGGAACTGGTGCTGGAGCACTGCAACATCAATCCCCTGGTGGCCGACGCCGTGACCCTGCTGCAGCGCGAATTCCGGCGCGCCGGTGTCGACGTCTCACTGAAACTGTACTCGGGCCTGCCCGCCGTGCACATCGATCGCATTGGCATCGAGCAGGTGATCACCAATTTGCTGCGCAATGCCTGTGATGCCATGGCCGGCATTGCGCAGCAGCGCACACTCCAGGTGCGCACCCTGTTGGGCAGAGTGCCGCCACTGGACCCCAGGGCGGGATGGGTGACCGTCGAAGTAACCGATGTCGGGCCAGGGCTGGGCGGGCGGGATATTGAAGCGCTGACCGAACCGTTCTTCTCCACCAAGAAGGAGGGCACCGGGCTGGGGCTTGCCATCTGCCGCTCCATATTGGAGTCGCATGGTGGTGTGTTGCACGCCCAGGATGCTCCAGACGGTGGCGCCCGCTTCAGCTTCTCTCTACCACCGGACAATCAAACGATGGAAACCAACCCTGCATGAATGAACCCCGCATTTTCCTCTGTGACGACGACGAGGGCGTACGCTCGTCGATTGCATTTTTGTTGCGCCAGCATGACCTGTCGGTAGTGCCCTACGCCAGTGGGCCTGAACTGTTGGCTGCGCTGGATAGCGCCACCGCGCCACTGCGGGGGATCTTCGTGCTGGATGTGCGCATGGAGCCGCTATCTGGTCTGCAGGTCCATGAGGCACTGATCACCCGGGGGCTGGCCAGCCGCATGCCGGTTCTGTTTCTCAGCGGTCACGGCGACATTCCCATGGCAGTCGGTACCATGGCCAGGGGGGCAATCAGCTTTGTCGAGAAGCCCTATGCCGATGACGCCCTGGTTCAGTTGATTCGACAGGCCCTGGCGCTGGAAGTGCAGTGGCACGCCCGGGTGGCTCGCCAGGATGCCTTGCGGCAGTTGATAACCAGTCTGCCAAGGCAGCAATTGCGCCTGATGCCTATGGTCGCAGCTGGCGAGTTGAACAAAACCATTGCCTGGAAAATGGAACTCAGCGTGCGCACGGTCGAGGAGCACCGGCGCAAGATTTTCGAGCGGCTCAATGTGCATTCGGCCGCGGAACTCGCCACCCTGCTGGCGGAGGCTCGTGCGGCTGGCATCGACATACCCAACGAGTCATCCCCGACCTGAGCTTAGGCTCCGTGATCCGTATCACCCAGAACAAAGTCGATGAAGCCGCGCTGCACATTGGTCTCTACCAATTGAACCCGAATGAGTTCGCCCACGGACAGCCCGGACGGACCCGATACCAGCCGGCCCTCCGCGGGCGGCGTGAAAATGCGCACCCAGGTGCCCGTATCGGTCAGCCCGGTGACTATTGCGTCGAAACGCTGGCCAAGGCGGGATTCGAGCAGCAGGGCCGCTTCGGACTTGCGCACCCGGCGTTCAACCTTTTTGGCCGCGTCTTCCTGGCGCGTGCAATGGACGGACAGTGCGCCCAGTTCAGCAGGGCTGTAGGGTGCCTTGTCACCGGTCAGCAGTCCCTTGAGCATGCGCTGCGTGATCAGGTCCGGATAGCGGCGATTCGGTGCGGTGGAATGGGTGTAGTCCCGCACGGCGAGGCCGAAGTGGCCAACGGGCGCTCCTCCCGCTGGTTCTACCACGTATTCACCTGAGCCCATCAGCTTGACGATGACCAGCGAGAGGTCTGGGAAACGCAAAGGGTCCGCCTGGCGTCGCCTCGCAAGAAACGACTCCAGGGCAATGGGGTCCGCGGTTGGGGGCAGGGTTTCGCCACACTTTTTCGCTTCCGCAACGATCTGTAGCCAACGCTCCGGTGAACGGACAACGCGTCGCAAGGACATCCCACCATGGTTGGCCAGGAAGTGCGCCGTGCAACTGTTGGCGGCGATCATCAACTCCTCAATAAGTTGGCGCGCCCGATTGTGCTCCTGCTGACGGATGTCAATCACCCGCTCGCCATCAAACACGGCGCGGGGTTGAAACGTCTCAAATTCCAGGGCGCCGTTGGCATGCCGACGGGCCCGCAGACGCTGGGCCACCGCATCTTGCACCCGGATCTGCACATCCAACTCCGGCACAACCGCCATGGCTGCAGGCAGAGTCGCCTTGCCATCTATCCACGCCGATACGGCATCGTAGGCCAGCTTGGTTTTGTTTCGAACTTTTGCACGGTAGACCGTGGATTGACCAATCGATGCATCCGCCAAGATGCACATTTCGACCACAACGGCTAGCCGGTCTGCATCGGGGTTCAACGAGGTCAAATCCGTGGAGAGCCTCTCGGGCAACATCGGGAAGATGCGTGCAGAGGTGTACACCGAGGTGGTGTTGGTGCGGGCATGCTCATCGATCGCCGAGCCTTTCTTGACCAGTGCATCGACATCGGCAATGGCCACAAAGATCCGCACCCGGCCAGCATCCAGCACTTCGCAGGCCGTCAATTGGTCCAGGTCCATCGAGTCTTCGTTGTCGATGGAGCACCACGGCAAATGGGTGCGATCCTGCACCAGCGTGCTGTTGTCGCTGCCAGCACTGGCAATGGTGGCTAACTGGCGCAGCACCGCGGCGGAGAACTCGGACTCCAGCCCCCGTTCCCGCATGGCTTCACAGGCGATGTGTTCCAGGTCGGTCCGGGTTTTGTAGAGAACCATGCCCTATCCGAGGCAGACCTTCAGTAAGCCGGTTGATTCGGCCGCGCTCGGGCTCTACGTTCCTGGCGCTGCGGATTTGGGTTGACCCCTGTGGCCGTGCGAGAAACCACACTGCGTGCGGGTTGGGATTCAATTTTGACTGAACCCACATAGAAGTCGCAGCTCTCCGCCACAACTGCGGCTTGGACCTTCTTCTGTGGTGGAACGTCCGCTCCCTGACGGACAACAGTTTCGGCAATGCCGAGGTCGATAGTGCTCATGTGATCTTCTTTATCGAATGTCTAACGCGCCCCGCTACGCTATTCTTTTAATTCAGGGTTTTCCATTAGACCCGCAATGCAGCCGCAGTGGTCGTTCATTTCATTCGACCAACAGTGAAAAACCTGATTTTTGTGATTTTGTTCCGCGATCAGGGGTTCGTTGACAGGGGTGCGCGGTAGGTGGTGGACTCCAATGGAACCAGAATCCACATCAAAACATACAACAACAAGCCCGTGCCGCCCAGTATCAACATCAAGGCAAACGCCAGACGCCATAGCCAAGTGTCCATGCCGGTAAAGTTTGAGAGGCCGCCACACACGCCTCCAATCCACTGGTCTGACGCTGAGCGACGCAGCCCATTGAGAGCGGTGACCTTTGATAGCGGGGCAATAGGGGGCTGCTGCAGCAGGCGGGCCTTGGCCTGTGCGAATTCATCCTCGCTCAAGGCGCCTCGGTTGCGCATTTGTTCCAGATTTTCCAGCTCTTGTGCCAATGTCATAACAAACTCCGTTCGTGATCAGATTCCACACCCTGTAGCGTTGGGCTTCCAACGATCCGGACTGCGGTGGTTGCAGTCTTGACAATTGAAGAATAGAACAGCGTGCATCTAATGGCCAGCTTCATGCGACCAATGGCAGAACGCTGCGCCTCATTTGCTCCTACGGCGCCCTGACTTGCGACCGACGCCATGTCGCTAGCTCGAAAGGAACCCCATCGGTTGGTGTTCACGTGCCACCGTCAACATGAAGCCAAAACACATCAAGGCCGCCACGAAGCACACAAAACGCATGCGCTTCGTACGGGCACGCTTGAGTGCCAACGTTCCCAGGACAATGTAGGCTATGAGTAATGCAATCTTGGTGCTCAACCATGCGACCGCAAAAGGGTTGATATTCAGAACATAAAGCAACAACAGCGCTGCGCCCAGCAAAGCGGTGTCAACGGTGTAGCTCAGGCGCCGCACGGCTGGCGCCATGCTCCACTGCGCCCCCCCCAGCACGCCGACACCACGCGCTGCAAACAAGATGCCGCTGATCAGCACCAGGCTGATGTGGGCTAGCCGCACCTGGGGATACAAATCAATGATGTTCATCATCCAGTCACCAAAACAAAGCGGGTCCTGACAGCCATTCAACCCACACTTCGTACTGGCATAGGCAATCTAAATGAGATACACTCTCATTTAGATTGCCTATGCCAGTACTCCTACGCGTTTTTACACCATGCGATTGACCCATCTTCCCACAGGCGCGCACGCCACCGTGCGCGGCGTCAGCGGGAATTCACCGGACGCCAGCCAAGCGACGCTGGAACGTCTGGGGGAATTGGGATTTATCCCCGGAGAACCGGTGCAATTGCTGCGCCGCGGTCCCGGCGGGCGCGAGCCACTGGCCGTCGTAGTGGGTGAAACCATGTTTGCGCTGCGCTGGCTGGAAGCCGATTGCATCGAGGTCAGCCCCATATGAATGCCACTGCCACGCTCCCGTCCAGTTCTTGGAATGTGGCGCTGGTGGGCAACCCCAACTGTGGCAAGACCGCACTATTCAACCTGCTGACCGGCGCACGCCAGAAGGTCGCCAATTACGCCGGCGTGACGGTGGAGCGCAAGATCGGCATGCTGCGTCTGCCCAGCGGCCACAGCGTCTCCATCATCGACCTGCCCGGCATCTACAGTCTGCACCCGGCCACGCCGGATGAAGAGGTCACGCTCGAAGTGATTGAAGGCCGCCGTCTGGGCGAGGCGCCTGTGGACGCCATCGTCGCCGTGGTGGACGCCACCAACCTGCGCATGAACCTGCGCCTGGTGCTCGAACTCATGCGCTTGGGGCACCCCGTCATCGTGGCTCTGAACATGACCGATGTGGCAAGGTCCCGGGGCTTGGCGATCGACGTGGCCAAGCTCTCGGCCGAACTGGGCTGCCCGGTCGTGGAAACCGTGGCGGTGCAGCACAACGGCCACACCAACTTGCTGGCTCGGCTCGACCAGGACTTGGCGCGCCCCCTGGCCGCAGTTGCGCCGGCCACGCACCACGCCCCACGCAACAGCACCGACATCCAGCACGAGGTGCGACGCATCCTGGCCATTGCGGCACCCATGTCGGGTCAGTTCCAGCGCTTTCACTTCCGGGTCGATGCCTGGGCCATGCACCCGGTATGGGGCCTGGTGATATTGGCCCTGCTGCTGTTTCTGGTGTTTCAGGCGGTGTTCTCCTGGGCCAATGTGCCCATGGATGCCATCAAGGCAGCCATGGCCTTCGTGGCCGAGTGGACCTCCGCCCACATGGAAGATGGCCCACTGCGCAGCCTTCTGGTGGACGGCGTGATTGCCGGCGCCGGTGGCGTGCTGGTGTTCCTGCCGCAGATCCTGATCCTGTTCTTCTTCATCCTGGTGCTGGAAGACTCGGGCTACCTGCCACGCGCGGCCTTCCTGCTGGATACGCTAATGGGCAAGGTTGGTCTGTCGGGTCGTGCCTTCATCCCGCTGCTGTCCAGCTTTGCCTGCGCCGTGCCGGGCATCATGGCCACGCGCACCATCGCCAACTGGCAGGACCGCCTGGCTACCATCATGGTGGCCCCGCTCATGACCTGCTCGGCGCGCCTGCCGGTCTATGCCTTGTTAATTGGCGCCTTTGTGCCGGACCGCAGCATTGGCCTGTTCAACCTGCGGGGACTTACGCTGTTTGTCCTCTATGTAGCCGGTGTCGTCTCTGCCATGGGTGTGGCCTGGGTGTTCAAACGCATCTGGATGAAGAACCGCTACCAACCGCTAATGCTGGAACTGCCGCCCTACCGCGTGCCCGGTCTGCGCAATCTGGTGCTGGGCCTGTGGGAACGTGGCCGCATTTTTCTGCGCCGCGTTGGCACCATCATCTTTGCCTTGATGGTGGTCCTTTGGTTTTTGTCCACCTATCCCGGTCCGCCGGACGGTGCGACGGGTGCGGCTATCCAGTACAGCGCTGCCGGCATCCTGGGACATTTTCTGGAACCCCTGTTTGCACCCATCGGTTTTAACTGGCAAATCTCGGTCGCCCTGGTGCCAGGCATGGCCGCGCGCGAGGTGGCGGTGGGCGCACTGGGCACGGTGTATGCGCTATCGGCCGCAGGTGATTCGGTGGCCAGTTCGCTGGCACCGGTGATTGCACAGGGCTGGTCATTGGCGACCGCGTTCTCCCTGTTGGCATGGTTTGTATTCGCCCCGCAGTGCATCTCCACGCTGGCAGTGGTCAAGCGCGAAACCAACTCGTGGCGCTACCCGGTTCTGATGACGGCCTACATGTTCGCGCTGGCCTATCTGGCATCGTTTGTGACCTACCGCGTGACGCTGTGGCTGGGAGGCTAGCGGTTATGACGACACAACACCTTGTCGTCTTCGCTCTGGTAGCAGGTTGTAGCATCTATGCGTTGTGGGTTTTGATGCCGACGGTGGCACGGCGCTTCATTGCAAAACAATTGCTACAACTGCCATTCGGATCGACTTGGAAAACCCGGTTTAAAAAAGCCGCTTCAGCTTCATCTGGCTGCGATTGCAGCGGTTGCGACAGCATGGTGGATCAGACTCAAAAAGCGAAACCCCAAATCATCCGCTTCCACGTACCTCCCGGCAAATAGAGCGCGCCAGCAGTTTCGGAGGCATGCAGCCATAATTGGGTGTGATGCGCATCACACCACCGTCTGATTGCTCTATGACTTTGAATCTGCCTGACAAACCGAATTCCAGTCCCGACGGAGGCATAGACTATATCGATGACAAGGACATATTCGAGGCCTTTGTACGCCGTTTTCAGCTCGTCCTCATGGCGGCCTGCGCAATCGCAGCGATTGGCATTCTGACGCACGACGACCAGCGTTTGGAACGCATGGTCCAGGTTTCAACTTTCATGTTGGTGGTACTCGTTAGTCGGTGGTCCATGCGCTTTGGTGTGGCCACCGGAGTTCGTATTCTGGTGCTGAGCTTGTGTATCCTGAACACCTATTTCATCTACCTCTTTGCCGGGGTTCATAGCGCCAACCTTTTGATCTTTCCCATCATTGCCTCCTTTGCAGGGTGGGCCATGGGGCGTCGCTGGCTGTGGGCGGTATCAGGCTTCACGATTGTTGTCATCGTCGCACTTGCGCTGGGTGAGTATGTCGGAAATTACCAACCCACGGCCCGTGCGGGCCCGCTACTGGTCGCCGCCATCGGGGTGGGGGTTATGGCAGGCACTGTGTTCCTCACCAATGCGGTCTTTGCCGACTTTGCGCACAGCCGCCAGCGTCTCACCAAACAAAATACCGAACTCTTGCGACGCGAGCAGGAAGTGCAACACCTCAACCAGTCGCTTGAGGTTCGCGTGCAAGAACGGACAGCCGAACTTCAGGAGGCACTGGCACAACTCCGCCATTCACAGGAAGGACTGGCACGCTCAGAGCGGATGGCGGCATTGGGTGCGCTGGTTGCAGGCGTCTCGCACGAGCTCAACACACCCATAGGCAACAGCATTACCGCAGCGAGCACTATCAGTGAGTACGCCAAGACCCTGAATCGGCAGGTCGACGCCAACACTCTGCGAAAGTCCCAGCTCAAGGAAATTAGTGACCAGCTGCAACATGGCTCCGAATTGGTACTGCGCAATCTTGAGCGCGCGGCAGACCTCATTCAGAGCTTCAAGCGTGTGTCGGTGGATCAGACCAACGAGTCCAGGCGATCGTTCAATCTTGGCCAGGTGGTTTACGACGTCGCTTCGACCCTGGCGCCGAGTCTGCGCCACCAGCCCCAGCGTCTGGCCGTCGAAATGCCGCCCGACATCGTGATCGATGGCTATCCTGGCCCACTAGGGCAAGTAGTGATCAACCTGGTACAGAACGCCTATAGCCACGCCTTTGAAGAACGGCAGAGCGATGGTGTGGTGTGCATTAGCGCTGCCATCAAGTGCCTGCCCGATGGGCGTGACGGAGTGTGCATTGCCATTGAAGACAACGGTGATGGAATACCGGAGAAGAATTTGCCGCGCATATTTGAACCGTTTTTCACAACCAAGATGGGGCGTGGTGGCACCGGCTTGGGCCTAAGCATCGTGTTCAACATCGTCCAAGATGTCATGGGTGGGTTGATCGAAGTCCATTCCACGGTCGGGCAGGGCACACGCTTCGACGTCACTTTGCCATTGCACCTCGATCACAGCGCTTCAAGGGCGAACTAAAGATTTCTTCCCGTGCGATCAGATGCCCACTTGACTCCCTCAAACCACACCAGTCCCAAGGCCGCAGCGCCAAACCCCCAACCCAGAAGGTGCAGCGATGGCACTTCAAATGCGAACAACTGGTTGATCACCGGAACGGTCAGCACACAGACCAACAAACCAAGCGTCAAGAGACTGATCCACACAAAGGAATGGTTGGCCACACGGGGGCCACGCAACCGTGTTGGGGCCCACGACCGGTTCGCGTGAATGAGCCCAAGATTGGACAGCACCAGTACCATGAACACCATGGCGCGCGCCACATTGTCTGAGCCACTCGCGCTGCGGGTCAGGACGTACACCACCAGCAAGATTCCAAGCAAGCCAATGCCCTGCCAGAAGCCGCGCGCCAGCACCGCAGCATCAAACAGCCGCATGTTCGGGCTGCGTGGGCGCTCCGTCATCGCTTTGGCCTCCAGTGGTTCGGCCTCAAACACCACGGAGCAGGCTGGGTCAATCACGAGCTGCAGGAACAGAATGTGCACGGGCATCAGCAGCATGGGCCAGCCCAGCAGGACGGGCAGAATGGACAGCCCCACGATGGGGATATGCACAGCCACGACAAAGACGATCGCCTTGCGCAGGTTGGCAAAAACTCTTCTGCCATAGCGCACCGCCACGACCAGCGAAGAAAAATCATCGTTCAGCAGCACCAGCGCCGCAGCCTCGCGTGCTACATCGGTGCCGCGCGCGCCCATAGCTACACCAATGTGGGCAGCCTTGAGGGCGGGCGCATCGTTGACACCGTCGCCGGTCATGGCCACCACGTCACCCCGGGCGCGAAACGCCTGGACCAAGCGCAGCTTTTGTTCGGGTTGCACCCGACAGAAGACACTGGTGTCGGCCAGGCGTGCCGACAGGGCCACGTCATCCATGGCATCCAGCTCGGCGCCAGTCATGACTTCGCCTACGTCTCCAAAACCCGCCTGCCGTGCGATGGACACCGCCGTAGAAGGGTGGTCCCCCGTGATCATCACCACCCGAATCCCTGCGGCATGGCACTCGGCAATGGCTTGCGGCACGTCTGCGCGCACCGGGTCTTGCAGTGCGACCAGGCCCAGGAATTCAAAATCAAAATCATGCTGATTGCCCGGCAACGCATCGGACGCAAAGCTCGCTTGTGCCACGCCGAGCACACGCAAACCTGAGCGGGCCATTTCTGTCACCTGCTTCGCAATCGCAGCAGCACGAGATGCGTCCAGATGGCACAGATCGATGATGGCCTCTGGGGCTCCCTTGGCTGCAATCATGCGTTCACGCCGGTCCGGTGACTGCCAGACGCGGGACATGGCCAGCATCTCTTTGGAGAGCGGGTAGTCGTCCACCAGTGTCCAGTCGGCGTGCAGATGTTCAGTGTCGGCCAGCAGGCGCTGCCCGGCATCGCCTATAGCAGTTTCCATGGGATCAAACGCACGCCGGTGAGAGGCGAGCACGGCGTATTCCAGCACGCCGTGCAGCGCTTCCTGGAGCGGGATCGCGCCTTCGCGATAGCAGTCATAGGTGTCCGACTGAGACCACAGCTGGCTGACTGCCATGCGGTTGGCAGTCAGGGTGCCGGTCTTGTCGACACACAGCACCGTTGTCGCACCCAGCAGTTCGATGGCCGGGATGCTGCGGGCCAGCACGTTCTCGCGGGCCAGCCTCCATGCGCCCAGCGCCAGAAAGATTGTCAAAACCACCGGCAACTCTTCCGGAAGAATGGCCATGGCCAGTGTGAGTCCGGCCAGCAAACCGTGCAGCCAGTCTCCGGTGCTAACACCGTAAGCGACTGCGAGGCACGCCGCAAGTGCCAACCCCACGGCAGCCACGCGTTTGACAATGCGCTGCGTCTCCTGCTGGATGGGTGTGCGCTCGCCCCCCAAAGCTGCAAGCGATTGGCCAATGCGACCCAATGCACTGCGAGGTCCGGTCGCAATTACGCGGCCCCGCGCCGTGCCTTGGGTCACGAGGGTGCCGGAGAATACGCGCTCACGTTCCGCTTTGTCCACCGGCACCGATTCGCCCGTCAGCAGTGACTCGTCGACCATCAGGTTGGAGGCTTCGACCAGCTCCATGTCTGCCGGGATGCGGTCGCCTTCGGCGAGCAAGACGGTGTCACCCGACACCAGCTCACGACCGGCAATGCGCAGCGTCTGCCCGCCACGCACGACCAGGGCCCGCGGGCTTGATAAATCGCGCAAGGCCTCCAGTGAACGTTCCGTGCGGCGCTGTTGAACAAACGTGATGCCCATGACTACAAATACAAATCCCAACAGCATCAGCGCCTCGCGGCGATCGCCCAACACCATATAGATGGCACCGCAGGCCACCAGAAGCAGGAACATGGGCTCGGTGACAACATCTACCAACAGACGCCAAAGCCCCCGCCGCCTGGACGCGGACAGTTCGTTGGGCCCGTCGTGCAGCAGGCGCTGGCGGGCTTCCTGTTCAGTGAGCCCGTCGCTCATGTTGACGATGGAGGGTGGTCCAGATCCGGACGCTTCCACGGGTCCACGTGGGTCATCAGGTTGAGGACCCGATGGCGTTGCATCACCCGTTGGCGTGCAACGACGGCTATATCGTGCCCTGCCTCCACGGAAATCGAAGCATCCACCTCTAGGTGCGCATCAACCACAATCATGTCACCCATCTTGCGTGTGCGCACGTCGTGCACACCGCTGACCCCCGGTGTGTCTGCCAACGTCTGCCGAATGGCCGCCACTTCCTGATCGTCCACCGCGCGGTCCATCAGGTCGTGCATGGCGCTCCATCCGAATTCCCAGCCCATTTTGGCCACCATGAAACCCACGATGAGCGCCGCGATCGGGTCCAGAATCGGGTAGCCCGCCAGATTGCCGATGATGCCCAGCCCCACGACCAGCGAAGAGGCTGCGTCTGAGCGCGCATGCCACGCATTGGCCACGAGCATGCTCGACTTCACCCGCTTGGCCACCGCCAGCATATAGCGGAACAGCAACTCCTTGGACACCAATGCACCTGCCGCAACCCAGAGCGCAATCACGTGCACTTGCTGCACCGTCTCGGGCGCTTCGAGTTTGCGAAACGCCGACCACAACATACCAATGCCCACCGCCAGCAGCAGCAGCCCCAACACCAGCGAAGCTGCCGTCTCAAAACGCTGGTGCCCATACGGGTGGTCCTCATCTGCATCCTTCTTGCTGTGGTGACTGGCAAACAGCACCACGAAGTCGGCCACCAGGTCTGACAGCGAGTGGATGCCGTCAGCGATCAGACCCTGTGATTTGGCAAAGATACCCACCGCAATCTGCACCGTTGTCAGAACAACGTTGACGCCGACACTGACCCAGGTACTGCGCGACGCTGCGGCGGCGCGCTCAGAAACGCTGTGTTGGGTGTCTTCGGGGTCGTCGGCAATTTCGGGAAAGTTCATGGTGGACATCAACGATTATGGGGAAATATGTTAGCTATCATTGTGATAGCTATAAATCTATATCCGACGAGGGCTAGAGGCAGATTATACTCACGGTACTGGGCGATGTACCCATATTGGGGTTATTGACACAATGCGTACTGTGCTGCAGACGGGCAGGTGCCCGCATGATGGTGCTGCAAGCTTAAGCGGGTCTGATGCGAAACGCAAACGCAGCGCCCGTTGCCTGGAAGCAGGGGCCGCACGACGCCCAGGCCGGGTTTTCGTGGTGCGGTACCATACAGGCTCCAGCGCCTGCCGCTGACAAACCGTGCTTCGACCTTCCTTCGGAGATGTCATGTCCTGGCGAAAAATAAGCGTTTTGTACGCCCTGTTGGTGGGCGCTGCCATCGCGACGGCATCGCTGGCACGAGCAGAGACACTCAAAGTCCTCACGGAAGAATTTCCCCCTTACAACTACACCGTAAACGCAAAGATCACCGGCTTCAGTACCGAGGTCGTGCGAGCGGTCTTGAACGAAGTCAAGATCCAGGGGGAGTTCCAGTCCATGCCTTGGGCACGTGCCTACGAGACCGCGCAAGGCGCCGACAACGTTCTCATCTACTCCATAGGCCGCACAGCGCAACGCGAAAAGCTTTTCAAATGGGTGGGTGTGATTGCGCCAACCCAGTACTACCTGTTTTCGCTGCCGCAGCGCAAGCTGAAGTTCGACAGTCTGGACCAGGCCAGGAACTTCCAGATTGCCACGGTCAATGAAGACGTGGGGGAGCAATTCCTGATGGCCAAGGGATTCACCAAAGGAATCAACCTGCAGTCCAGCGTCAAGTATGAGCTCAACTATGAAAAACTCAAGGCGGGGCGGGTGGATCTCTGGATCATGACCGAACTCGTCGCCGTTTATCTGGCGCGACAGGCCGGTGACGATCCATCGAAAAGTCTGGCACGCAGTTTTGCGATCCCCAATCTGGGTAGCGACGGATACTACATGGCGTTTGGCGCCAACACGCCAGACGCGCTGGTTGAACGACTCCGCAAAGGGCTGGCCACGATCAAGGGCAACGGGACCTACGAAGCACTCAAAAAGAAGTGGCTGTAAGGCTTTCAACCGATTCATTCTATGTACGCTCCCCGCTCATCATCGGCTCACGCCAAGGCACACCATGCAGACCGGTGACACCAAGCCGCTCAGGCAGTCTCTGGGTATCCGGCTGGTACTGGTAACCCTGGGCTTCTGCTTCGTCTTCACGCTGCTCACGGTCGGAGTTCGTACGTATTCCGCGTGGAACGAAGCCTGGTCCGCCATGGACGCCGATCTTTCTCTGCTCGAGAAGGTCTACCGGCAAACGCTGAGCAAAGCGATCTGGGACATGGATCGTGATTCACTGCACACCCACGTGGAGAGCACCGCACAGGTCGCCGTAGTGGGACGCATCACGCTCAAGATCCATTCCCAGAATCGCACTCCAGAGATCTTTGAACGCAGTGCAGAGGGCTGGCAAGCCTCCTCCCTGGCTCCTACGCGGCGGCTGGACCTGGTCTATGAGCCGTTTCCCGGCGGCACGGAGAGTGTTGGCGAACTGACCCTGATGGGAGACGAGCGGGTCTTGTGGGCGCGCCTGCGCGGTGAGGTGAAAAACATTGTGATTACCCAGTTGCTGCAGTCGCTGCTACTGGCGGGGCTGATCATGCTGATGTTCAGCCGCACAGTCACTGTCCATGTACAACACATTGCCCAGCACCTGGGGCGACTCACGCCCGATACGATGCGCCAGACTTTGCGCCTGGTGCGCGACCCGCGGCACCACGACGAACTGACGCTGCTGGAGAGCGGCGTCAACGAGTTGCAAGGAAAATTGGCTGACCATCTGGCGCAATTGGGCCAATACGAGAAAGAGCTGGGAGCCCACCGCGACCACCTGGCGGACATGGTCCTGGAGCGCACTGGCGAGCTGGAATCACTCACCGAGGCGCAACAGCTGGTTCTGGGTCTGTCCAACCGCCTCATCCACGCGCCGCACGAGTCTTTCGGTGCGTGTCAGCAAGCCTGTCTTTCGGAAGTGGCGCAACGTTTGGGGGCCAACCATGCGCTCTGGCTGGTTCCTGCCAAAGACCACAGCGCCTTTCGCGTTTTCTACGACTGGCGACCCGAGAACTCGGATACAGCATTGCAGCATCCATTGCCGGTGGACGCATGGACCCAGGTTCCAGCACGCCTCGCCCGAGAGGAATTGCTGTTTTTTTTCAGCCAAGCCGAAATGGGGCGCAGTCTGAGCCCGCAAGAGGCGGCCCTGTTTTCTGTCCAGCCGGTGGGTGCCTGCGCGCTGGCACTGTTGCACAGCGATGGCGAAGACTACGGAGTGCTTTTTATTGGCAAGCCGCTGGGACAGGGCGAGTGGCCACCCGAAGATCGGGCATTGCTGGCGATGACAGCGCAATTGCTGTTGCACAGCGTGCGGCACCAGTCCCAGCTCATCAACATCCTGGCGACCCAGGAGGCACTGCGTGCCGCCAACCGTCAACTCGAAGTGCTGTCGCGCCACGACCCCTTGACCGGCCTGTCCAACCGGCGCCATTTCGACGAGATCAAGGAAGATGAGTTCCAGCGGGCGCTGCGCAGCGGCAAGCCCCTGAGCCTGCTGATCTGCGACATTGACTATTTCAAGGCCTTCAATGACCACTACGGCCACGCCACCGGCGACCAGTGCCTGCGCGCCGTGGCCCATGCCATGAATGCTGCCATTGCACGCAGTGGCGATGCACTGGCCCGCATTGGCGGCGAGGAATTTGCCATCCTGCTGCCAGCCACCAGTGAGGCTGCCGCCATGCGGGTCGCTGAACGGGTACGCCTCGCGGTTGCGGAACTGCATATTGCCCACGAAGCATCAAAGGCCGGCGCCACCGTCACCATCACCATCGGTCTTGCCCAGCTCCGGTTCGGGCGTATCACCCATTTCGACGCGCTGTTTGAAGCTGCCGACCAGGCCCTTTACCGGGCCAAGGGAAACGGCCGCAACCGGGTGGAGTCCAGCATTGCGTCCGCCCCGCAAAGCGTTAACTGAGAAGCAGGAAGCAGACGGTTCTGAGTTCACGGTACAGGAGAAACACGATGACCCACGCGACGAAAACCCACACAAAAAGTGTCTTCGTTTCCTTGCTGCTGGCAAGCGCTTGTTGTTTCTCTGGCATTGTTTGCGCTCAAACCATACGCGCTGTCACCGAAACCACGCCGTACACGTTCCAGAAGGGTGATCGGGTGGGGGGCTCTGCCACGGAGGTGGTCGAGAAGACACTGCAAGCTGCGGGTTTGACTGATTACCAGGTCAAGCTCTATCCATGGGCTCGCGCCTACGACATGGCACTCAAGGAGCCCGGCGTACTGATCTACCTGATAGCCCGCACCACGGCACGCGAGCAACAGTTCAAATGGGCTGGAGAGATCATGAAGATCCAGTACCACCTGTACCGTCTGCGGGATCGGTCGGACCTCTCGGTCAAGACGCTGGCAGACGCCAAAAATTACACTATCGGCGTCATGCGGGATGACGTACGCCAGCAGTATCTGCAATCCAAGGGCTTTTACCGTCTGGCAGTGTCCGCGCAGTGGATCGACAACTTCAATAAGCTCATCAAGCGCCAGGTTGATCTCGTACCTCTGACGGAAGACGATGCCAGCAGCCTATGCGCAGAAGCGCACTTTGACTGCGCGGGACTGGAGCGGGTGCTCACGCTCGACGAGGCAACCACCGGGCTCTATATGGCCTACAGCGCATCGACCGCCGACAGCACCGTCCAGCGGACCCGCACGGCCTTTGACAGACTCAAGGCAGATGGCTCGGTGCGACGGATCATGGAAAAGAAACCATAGGCAACTTGCGCGCGCAACCCGCACAACTACGTGCCGCTTGCTCCAATCGCGGGGCATACAATGCAAGGCCCATAACAGGGCACCGGGCCGTGCGCCTTCGCATCGACTGGCGCCGTAGAGGATGCAAGATGCCCATTCAGACGCCCATTTCCCCCAAAGGTCCGGTTTCCAGTTCTGCCGAGAAAAGCGCCCAGTTGCGCCAGGCAGCACTGGAGTACCACCAGTTTCCGACGCCAGGCAAGATCGCCGTTGCAGCGACCAAACAACTGGTCAACCAGCATGATCTGGCATTAGCCTATTCACCGGGCGTAGCCGCTCCCTGTGAAGAAATCGTCAAGGACCCCAACAACGCGTTCAAGTACACCAGCCGCGGCAATCTGGTGGCCGTTATCACCAACGGCACGGCCGTGCTGGGCCTGGGTGACATTGGGCCGCTGGCATCCAAGCCCGTGATGGAAGGCAAAGCCGTTCTGTTCAAGAAGTTCGCCGGTATCGACGTGTTTGACCTGGAGATCGATGAAAAACACGATCTGGACAAGCTGGTGGACATCATTGCTTCGCTGGAACCGACCTTTGGCGGTATCAACCTCGAAGACATCAAGGCACCGGACTGTTTTTATGTCGAGCGCAAACTGCGCGAGCGCATGAAGATCCCGGTCTTCCATGATGACCAGCACGGCACGGCCATCTGTGTTGGAGCGGCTATCCTGAATGGATTGAAAGTCGTCGGGAAGGACCCCAAGGAAGTCAAGCTTGTCACATCGGGCGCCGGAGCTGCCGCTCTGGCCTGCCTGGGTTTGCTGGTCAAACTGGGTATCCCGCGTGAAAACATCTGGGTGACCGACCTGGCGGGGGTTGTTTACGAGGGGCGTGTCGAATTAATGGATGCCGACAAGTCGGTATTTGCCCAAAAGACTGATATGCGCACCTTGCGCGAAGCCATAGTCGGCGCCGACATCTTTTTGGGCCTCTCCGCGGGTGGCGTGCTAAAGGCCGACATGGTCAAGTCGATGGCCGCCAAGCCCCTGGTTTTTGCTTTGGCAAACCCCACGCCTGAAATACTGCCTGAAGAAGTCCATGCGGTCCGCGATGACGCCATCATGGCAACGGGCCGCACGGACTACCCCAACCAGGTGAACAACGTGCTGTGCTTCCCGTACATTTTTCGCGGTGCGCTCGACGCCGGTGCGTCAACCATCACTGTAGAGATGGAGATCGCGGCGGTCCACGCCATAGCCGACCTGGCACAAGCCGAACAAAGCGAGGTGGTGGCCGCAGCGTACGCCGGTGAACAACTGGCGTTCGGGCCGGAGTACCTGATACCCAAGCCGTTCGACCCCCGGTTGATGATGAAAATCGCGCCGGCGGTTGCCAAGGCTGCGGCCGACAGCGGCGTGGCGTTGCGGCCGATTGTCGACATGGACGCGTACCGTGAAAAGCTGCAAAGCTTCGTCTATGCCTCCGGCACCACCATGAAACCCATCTTCACGGCTGCCAAGAAGGCACTCAAAAAACGCGTGGCTTTCGCCGAAGGAGAGGACGAACGCGTCCTGCGCGCCGCGCAGATCGTGGTGGACGAACGCATCGCATTGCCAACCCTGATTGGTCGGCCGACCGTGATTGCCGAGCGCGTCGAGAAGTTTGGCCTTCGCCTCAAAGAGGGTGTCGACTACAACGTCGTCAATGTGGAGCAAGACCACCGCTACCGTGACTTTTGGCAAACCTACCACCGCATGACGGAACGCAAGGGCATCACGGCGCAAGTGGCCAAGATCGAGATGCGCCGACGCCTTACGCTGATTGGCGCCATGCTGCTGCACAAAGGCGACGTGGATGGCATGATTTGCGGCACTTGGGGCTCAACCGCCCTGCATCTGCAGTACATCGACCAGGTCATTGGAAAGCGTGTATCTCTGGGCGCCGATGCCAGCCAAGACGTACCTATTTACGCTTGCATGAACGGGCTTATGTTGCCGGGGCGCCAGGTATTTGTGGTGGACACCCATGTCAACTATGACCCCACAGCGCCTGAACTGGCCAAGATCACCATCATGGCCGCTGAGGAAATGCGGCGGTTTGGCTTCAAACCCAAGGCAGCCCTTTTGAGCCACTCCAGTTTTGGCAGCAGCAACGAACCCAGCGCACTCAAGATGCGCGCGACCTTGGCACTCTTGCAAAAACAGGCGCCGTGGCTGGAAGTGGATGGGGAAATGCACGGCGATGTGGCCCTGGACGGTGCTGCCCGCAAGGCCTTGATGCCCAATAGTGCATTGCAGGGCGATGCCAATCTTCTGGTCATGCCCAATATCGATGCCGCCAATATTGCCTACAACCTGCTGAAAACGGCTGCTGGAGGCAACATCGCGATTGGCCCGGTGCTTCTGGGCGCGGCCAAACCGGTGCATGTATTGACTGCAAGCACCACCGTCCGGCGAATTGTAAATATGACAGCACTGACTGTTGCGGATGCCAACGCCACCCGGTAATCATTATTCATTTAGTGTGCGCACACTTACATAGTAAAAAAACGTAAAGGCCTTGCCCAAAATTTGGGCAAGGCCTTGCTTTTTCGGGTGAAATACGCGACACTCCATTCCTTGGATTTTTCGGGTTTACCCGGAGTCGCTTGAGAGGTTTCATGGTGCGCAGAGGGTTTGTTAAGTTAGTGCTTACTGGCACTTTGCTGGCCTTGGTCGGATTGTGCAGTGGTGTACAGGCAAAAGAATGGGCACCATCTTCTGCCGAAGCCACCGTCGCATTGAACCAATTACCTGCGCAGGGAATCGAAACCTACCAATTGATTCTCCGGGGCGGGCCTTTCCCGTATGGGAAGGACGGTGTGGTTTTTGGCAATCGGGAACGGTTGCTGCCCGCTCACAAGCGAGGCTACTACCGCGAATACACCGTAAAGACACCACGCTCAGGAGATCGAGGCGCTCGTCGAATCGTGTGTGGAGGCCAGGCCACCGCACCAGATATTTGTTATTACACAGCCGATCACTATGCGAGTTTTCGCAAGATCGTGCCGTGAATTGGATTTGTACCTTTTAAGAAAGAGAAGCGGGAATGGATATGCCACTTCGAACAGTAAGAACCAACATCGTTCAATCGATTCGGGCCTTTAGGGTGCCCGATTTGCAGGAAGCGGCTCAGGCCCTCGGGCACCACTTTCTGTACGCCAACCTGGCGGACGCGCAAACCAAGCAGGACGTGCTCGACCTGATTGGGCAGCAATTCAAATTGCCAGCGCACGTTGGCAAGAATTTTGATGCACTCTACGACAGCATGACCGACCCGGTGCACAAGTCAGGGCCGCAACCTGGCTTCATCGCTGTGCTGGAGCACATCCCTGCCAACACCAAGTTTGACAAAGAAGCACGTGAGCAACTGCTTGATATCTTCCGCGACACTGCTGACTATTGGGGAGACCGGAAAATACCCTTCCGATGCTTCTATTCTTTTCTGTAGCCCGTTCTGCACACACCAGCCAAGCAGAACGGGCTAACGAGGCAAGCGGGACCATTGCACAGGCCGCACCAATTGCGGGCATTGAGATGGCCACCGAATCGGGCGAAAAGATGCCCACTGACAAATTGCTGGACGTATCGCCTTTGGCGTTGCGCATGAGCAGCCCTTTCAACTCAGGATACTGGCTGGCAGCTGCCTGAAGCACTGCGATCCTGTCAGGCACTGAACAGGATCGTCAACCGGAAGCCCATCCCCGTGATGGGCTTTTTTGCGTCCTTCAACGCACTATGATCTCCACACTACCACGACACCCTGTTTGCAATGGGCCTATTGGCTAAGCTGCTACCCGTAGCGATCAAGCGACGGATTTTGTCATCGCTGGGTGAGACCTCCGACGACCGGTTTGCGCGGGTGTTTCATGCCAGCCCGGACTGGATCGTCATCACCCGATTGAGCGATGGTCTGGTGATCGACGCCAACAAGGGGTTCGAGGCAATCAGCGGTTACCGCGCTGCCGACGTCGTCGGTCGTGCCATCGCCCAGTTCAATGTCTGGGCCCATCCAGAGCAGCGGGTCAAGATGATCAATGAACTCATGCGTTCAGGGAGTGTGCGCGACACTCTGGTGCAACTGCGCAGGATGGACGGCACATTGCGTGACTGCATGGTCAATGCAACCCTCATTGCATTGGGTGGACAGACCCATTCCCACGCGGTCTGGATTGCCCGGGATGTCACTGACCAGAACGCAACGCACGAACAATTCAAGGCCGCGTTTCGGCTCACTCCGGATTTCATGTCGATCTCGCGTTTGAGCGACGGAACCTATGTTGAGGTCAATGAGGCCTTTGAACGCATAACGGGTTTAAAGCGCGAAGACACGCTTGGCAAGACTTCGATTGCTCTCGGTGTCTGGCACGACCCGCTGGCGCGGGATGCACTTGTCCAGGCGTTCAAGACCCAGGGCTCATTGCATGAGTACTTTATCCGTATCAACGCCCGTGGCGGACAGGTGCGCGAAGCGCTGGTGAATGCAGCTACGTTTGAGGCGCGTGGCGAACATTACATGATTGCGCTGCTGCGAGACGTGACTGAGGCACGCAAGGCAGCCGCCGCTTTACAGCAGAGCGAGGCACGGTTTTCACGCCTTTTTGACGAGTCGCCCATGCCCATGTGCTATAGCTCCGACATCGACGGCTTTTCGACAACCCAATGGAATCACGCCTGGTTCGCATCCTTTGGCTTTGACGCACATACCGCACAGGGCAAGACGGGCACGGAATTAGGGATATGGGTGCATCCCGAAGAGCGCCAACAGTTTCTGGATCGATCCGTGCGCGGGGACGACATTAGTGACGTTGAAGTCCCCATGCTGCGCGCGGACAAGTCGCCCCGCTGGATATCCATGTCGACCCGCACCTTCGTGGAACCCGAGCGCACCCTGGTTCTGTTCACCTATTTCGACATCACCGAGCGACGCCGCGCCCAGCAGGAAATACAGGACCTCAACGCAGCTTTAGAGGCGCGTGTGACCCGACGGACGGCTGACCTGGAACGCACCAACCAGGAGTTGTCCACAACTCTGGCCAGCCTGAAGACCGCCAAGGACCAGTTGGTCCAGTCGGAGAAGATGGCTGCGCTGGGGGCTCTGGTCGCAGGTGTTGCACATGAACTGAACACGCCAATTGGCAATGGCCTGACCGTCGCGAGTTCACTGCACTACCGCGTCGAACAATTCGACACACTGATGACCCAGGGTCTGAAGCGCTCTGACTTGCAAGGTTTTCTGGACGACACCCGCCACGCAGCGGACATCATCACACGCAACCTGACACGGGCAGGGGCACTGGTCACCAGTTTCAAGCAGGTGGCTGTCGACCAGACCAGCTCAAAACGTCGCAAGTTCTCGCTGGCGTCACTGGTCTCGGAAATCCTGCTGACGCTCAGCCCAACTCTCCGCAAGTCGGCATGCACAGTAACTGTGGATGTTGCGGATTCCGTGCAAATGGACAGCTACCCAGGCCCATTGGGTCAAGTCCTGACCAACCTGATCAACAACGCACTGGTTCACGGATTTCCCGAGAACCAGGCTGGAACCATTGCCATCACCGCTCGAATGGAGAACCGGGACCACGTGGTATTGCAGGTGCAGGACGACGGTCGGGGTATCCAGAATGCAGATTTACCCCACGTGTTCGAGCCTTTCTTCACCACCCGGATGGGGCAGGGCGGATCCGGATTGGGACTGCATATCGTCCACAATTTGGTGACCAGCGTGTTGGGCGGGACCATCACCGCCCACGGCGAACCCGGCCAAGGTGCCAAATTCCAGTTGACGATACCCTGCACCGTTGCGGATCGGCAGGACAATCAACCCATCGCAAATTAATCTCAGGAACTGGCAATGACTACCCTCTCGCCCGACATGGAAATCTCCGAGGAACTGGTGCGCAAATTTGACAAGCTCGGCCCGCGCTACACCTCTTACCCGACGGCAGACCGCTTCCACGCCGCGTTTACCGAACAGACCTACCGCAGCTATCTGGACCTGCGTGCGGGCAAAGACAACAACCCGCCGCTGTCGATCTATATCCATTTGCCGTTTTGCGAGTCGCTCTGCTACTTTTGTGCCTGCAACAAAATTATTACCAAGGACCACGAGCGGGTGGGCGAGTACCTGCGCTACCTCGACAAGGAAATGGCCCTGGTGGCCTCGCGCATCGGCCGGGACCGCAAGACTGTGCAATTGCATTTGGGAGGCGGTACACCAACGTTCTTCAATGCCGACGAACTGCGCCAACTCATGGCAACCGTGCGCCGCCACTTCGACTTCACTGCGGATGCCGAACTCGGCGTGGAGATCGACCCGCGCACGGTGGAGGCGGGGACCCTGTCGATGCTGGCCGAACTGGGCTTCAACCGCAACAGTTTTGGTGTCCAGGACTTTGACCCGGCGGTGCAGCAGGCGGTCAACCGCATCCAGCCCCTGAGCATGGTGGAAAAAGCCGTCGTGGAGAGCCGCAAGGCGAACTTCCAGTCCATCAATGCAGACCTGATCTACGGCCTGCCGAAACAAACCATGGAAAGTTTCAGCCGCACGCTGGACGACCTGATCCGCGTCTCACCCGACCGGATTGCGCTGTACAACTACGCCCACCTACCCGCCCGCTTTAAAGCACAGCGCCTGATCGTGGAAAGCGACCTGCCATCAGCCGAGGCACGCTTGCAGATTTTTCTGATGTCCATGCGCCGCCTGCTCGACGCCGGCTATGTGTACATCGGGTTGGACCATTTCTCCAAGCCCGATGACGAGCTGAACAAAGCACGGCTGGACAAGACCTTGCACCGCAACTTTCAGGGCTACACCACCCGCTCCGAGTGCGACCTGATCGGCCTGGGCGTGTCCGCCATTAGCAAGGTCGGTGACTCCTATAGCCAAGCCGTGCGCACCGTCAGTGCCTACTACCAGCACCTGGATGCGGGCCGCCTGCCCATTGAAAAAGGCTTTGAGCTGAGCCAGGACGATGTGCTGCGTCGTGACATCATCATGACCCTGATGTGCAGCGCGACGGTCGAGATGGAAGCCATCAACCGCGACTACGGCATTGATTTCAATACGTATTTCAGCGCTGAGTTGTTACGACTCAAGCCGTATGAGGAAGCCGGGCTGATCACCATCGAACCGTCAGCGATCCGCGTCACCCCCAAGGGACGTTTGTTCGTGCGCGCCAGTGGCATGGTCTTTGACAAATACCTGGGTCAACCGACGACCTCGACCTATTCCAAACTAATCTAGCATCTGCGCAGTTGCCGCCTCCGGCGTACGGGTCAAACGGAGTGCGGTGCCTTGAGATGAAACTGAATGGGTTGAACACCAGAGACCTGGCCCGTTCGTCCACCGGTCTTTTGAATCAGGTCGTCCAGCGTGACGCTGTCGAGCACCTTCAGGTAGGCAGCCGTTGCGGCGCCCAGCACATCTTCGAGAACACAGGCCGACGCATAGACGCAGCGGTTGTTTTCCTTGTGAAAGCACTCTGCCATATGGAAGTCGGTCTCGGTTTGGCGAACCACCGCACCAATATTGATATCCACCGGCTCAAGCCCCAACTTGAGCCCTCCATTGCGCCCCCGCACGGTCGCCACGACACCAACTTGACCCAGGTGATGCACCACCTTGGTCAAATGGTTTTTGGAGATACTGTGCAGGCTGGCAATGTCCTGTATGGTGACCAGCCGGTCGCGGTTGACCGCCAGATACATCAGCGTGCGCAGCGCATAGTCGGTATAGGTCGTCAGTCTCATGTTGCCCCAGGCGCACGTTGCAGTTGCTGAACCAATTCGATGTACGCCGCCACGGGGACTTCCTCGGCCCGTCGTTGTACGTCAAACGTGCCGGCGAATCCCTTGCCCTCCAGCCATCTGCCCAACGTATGGCGCAGCAGCTTGCGCCGTTGGCTGAACGCCACCTGGACCAACTCACTCAAGAGTGGCACATCCACAACCGGTGGCTCGGCTAACGGCACCATGCGCACGACAGCGCTGTTCACCCGCGGTGGAGGGTCAAAGCTTTCGGGCGGAACCAGCAGCACGTTCTCCATGGCATAGCGCCACTGCAGCATCACACTGAGCCGCCCAAACGCCGCGGTCGCCGGTTTGGCCACCATGCGGTCAATCACTTCCTTTTGCAACATAAAGTGCTGGTCTTCAATCACGTGCACCGCGTCCAGCAAATGGAAAAGAATGGGCGTGGAAATGTTGTAGGGCAGGTTGCCGACCACCCGCAGCTTGTCGCCAGGGGCCTCGCCTGAACTGTCATTTGCTATTGAATGCGTAGCGTTCCAGCTAGATTGGACGAGGGCAAAGTCGACTTTTAACACATCGGACTCTATGACCGTCAGGTGCCCGTGGCCCCGCAATCGCAAGGCCAGATCCCGATCCAGTTCGATCACGGTCAAGTGCCCCAGGCGTTCGACCAGCGGCTGCGTCAGTGCGGCCAGCCCTGGGCCGATTTCCACCATGCGCTGCCCGGGCTTGGGCCCTATTGCATCCACGATGGCATCAATGATGCCGCCGTCGGTCAGAAAGTGCTGACCAAACCGTTTACGCGCGATGTGCTTCATGGCTGACGTTACTGGGGTGGCTCTCGGAACTCCACAAAAGCCTTGCCCCGGATATCCTGTGCCCAGTTGGCGAACGCTGCTTCGTACCTGCTTTCTTTCAACTGGTTGCGGACCGATTCACGAATCTCACGCTGGCTCAGTTCAACCCGGCGGCGCTCGACCAACTGAATCAAATGCACACCAAACCGTGAAACCACGGGGGCGCTTAGCTGTCCTTCGGCAAGGCGGTTCATGGGTTCCTCAAATTCGGGCACAAAGGCACCAGAACCCACCCAGCCCAGATCCCCACCTTGAGGTGCACTGCCGTCTTGCGAATGCTCGCGGGCCAGAGCCTCAAAAGTAACCGAGCCGGCCTCGATGCGTTTTTTGAAATCGGCGAGCCGGGCAATCGCCGCAGTCTGCGTCAACTGGGGCCCTGTGCGCAGCAAAATGTGCCGAGGGTGGCTTTGCACCACCGCCTTCGAAGGTGCGGCAGGAGCCCGCTTTTCGACCACTTTCAAAATATGAAACCCTGCCGCCGACCGCACGATGTCCGACACCTCGCCCACCGCCAGGTTTTGCGTCGCCGCCACAAACGCGGGTGGATACCGATCCGCCCGACGCAAACCCATCTGGCCACCATTTGCGCGGTCCGCAGCCGAAAGCTCCTGAACCAGGGCCGCGAAATCCGCACCGGCGCGCAGGCGGCTCAGCGCCGATTGCGCCTGCAACAAGACCGCAGCAGCCTGCTCGGCACTGGCTTTTTCCGAAAGCGCGACCAACAAGTGGCCCAGGTTGATCTCCTGGGCTAGTGGGTCCGCATTGCCGGCCTGCTGATCGGCGATGAAACGGTCAATATCGGCCTCTGATATACGGATGCGACCTTCCACATCGCGCTCGTGCAAACGCTGCAGCATCAACTGGTCGCGCAACTGGCTGCGAAACTTCGCGGGCGTGACGCCGTCTTTGGCTACCCGCAAACGCAACTCGGTCACATCAATCTGGTTTTGCCGCGCAATGGTCTGCTCTGCCTCGGCAATAGCGCCTTCGTCGATTCGGATACCGCTTTCAGCGGCCTCTTGCAGTTGCGCCCGTTCATTGATCAGGCGCTCCAGCACCCGGCGCCGTAGCTCGTCGGCGGGCGGCGCCACCTGGCGCTGTTGGGCAATGTCCTGTAGTACCCGCTGCATCGCGGTGCGCACCTCATTGTTGGTCACTGGCTCGGAATTCACTACCGCCACAATGTAGTCCGCCTGCTGCGCCGTCTGGGCATGCAGGCCAGACACCATTGCAGCGCAAAAAAAGCCAAGGACAGGTGTCCAGATTCGAAAATTCATGGTTTCTCAATCGTAGTTACTGAAGCGGCTGTTCGTTCCGCCTGTATCACGCAAATTCTGGTATCGCGAAATGTTTTGGGTCAGGGTTTGCACCGGACTTCCACCCAGGCCCAGCCGGGTAAATCCCACGAACTCCAGCTGAAACATCAGGCGCCCCGTTGCCGTGGAGCTACTGGTCTGCGTACGCTCCAGCACGACGCGGGCCAGCCAGCAGCCCGCATCGTACTCGACCCCCAGAATCGTGTCGACCAGCCGACGTTCATTCAAACTGTAGTTCAGGCGTCCTACACCGTAATAGCGCCCTTCGCCCTGGCCGCGGCCAGCCCCCAGTTCCTGGCCGCTATCGCCCCACAGGCTGTTGAGTGGCCACTGCCAGCTAACGTCAATCTGTTCGCTGACATCGCGCTGAAAACGATACGCCGCATTGACCACCCGGTAGTTTCCGGGGTTGTAGCGGGCACCCACTGTCGAACGCACGGATTGATCCGTTTTTCCGTTGTATTGCACCGTCGAGTCCAGTGCCCAATGGTCCCGCACGTTGACCGACGCTCCCAGCATCACGTCACTGAAGCCCGCCTGCGCCGGGGCGTCCGCTGGGTTCAGCGTCACCCGTTGTGTCTCAAAGCGCAGCCGCTGGGCCATGCCGAAGCGAGCCAGTTGAGCACCAGTGTCTGCGTCCAGAAAGCGCGTGGTCACACCCAGGGTCAGCAGGTTGTTGTCCGACATCTTGTCGTGCCCGACAAACGCATTTTCGGAATAGATGGTGGCAAAGTTGAAGTCATTGGTCGCCGTATCGTAGTTGGGCAACACACTCTGGTCGCGAAACGGTGTGTAGACGTAGAACGCACGGGGCTCCAGCGTCTGGACCAGGTTGCGGTCCAACAGGCGTGTCTCGCGCTCGAACACCAGCCCACTGTCCAGACTGAAAGTCGGCACCACACTGTTTGCGGATCGAATCCCGTTGGCCAGCGCGCTGTCAAACTGGTAGGTCGCCGCGTGCAGTTGCACCTTGGGGGTGACAAACCCCGCCGGAGCCAGCCAGGGCCGACTTACCTGGAACAACGCCACGGCGCGCTGTGCGTTGGGCTGCTGGGTTCTGCTGCGGTCGGCTTCAAACTGGGTAAAGTCGCCGTCGGCCGACCAGTCGATCCCCAACACATTGGTCAGCGCGTAGCGTGCCGTCAACTGGGGCACCCGATCGTAGGGCGGCACGATAGGCGCGGTGACATCTTGCAGGGTTTGCCACTTGAGCAGCCGCACCGAACTGGAAAACGCGCCCAACCCCCAGTTGGCCGTCAATCCCGAGGGCAGCAATCGCTGTGTCGTGGCAACCCCTACACTGGCGCTGGTACTGGCGATGGCGTTGGCATCCGCAATTGTGCTGTTGCCGGTGAAGTCGCGCCAGTAGCTGTCATCACTGACACGGTTGACGTTGGCGGCCAGGCTGACCGGCCCGACCGGCGTGGCCACGACACCCTGGTGCAGGAAGGACAGCCCCCACCGGTCGGTGTCGGTCAGCTTGTCGCCAGGCATGTAGTTGGCTCTGGCGATGCCGGTATAGCTGGGCTCCAGATAACGGAATTCCGCCCCAAAATCGACGCCCCGGCGTGTCATGAGGGTTGGCGTGAAGGTGGCATCGCGGTTGGGTGCAATATTCCAGTAATAGGGCACCGTCACTTCGGCCCCGTTGTCGGTACCCCAACCTATGGTGGGGGGCAGCAGGCCGGATTTGCGCTTGCCAGACAGCGGGAAACTGATGGCTGGAATGGGTAGCAACGGGACGCCCTTGAAGCTCAGTACCGCCCCCTGTGCGACACCCACGTCTTCGTCGTTGTCCAGGCTGATGCTGGTGGCCCGCAACACCCAATCCGGCATCCAGTCGGGGCCGGGTTTGCGCCGGCACGTGGTGTAGCTGGCATGGTGGACGACGGTGTGGTTTTCATCCAGAAAATCGGCACGATCCGCCTGGCCCTGGCCCTCGCTTTTCAGAAAATGGTAGCGCGGCTCATTGAAGAATCCTTCGAATGCCTCGACTTTGAGCTCCAGCAGGGGCCCTTCAAAAACGTCTCCCTTGCGGTTGATGCGAACGTTTCCGGTGGCCCGGGCCTGGTCGCTGGGCTGGTCGTACTCCATGCGGTCGGCACGGATCACGGTGCCGGCCTTGCGCAGCACCACGCTGCCTTCGACCACCGTATCCAGGTCGGGCCGGCCCGACATGCGGTCGCCGATGACAAACACCGGCACCTTGGAGGTTTGCCCAGGTGCTAAGGTTTCCTCCAGCAGGCCGGTGGATTTGAGCGAGAGGGCATCGGCGGGACCCCGCACTGGCGCCGGTCCCGTGCCCTGGGCGCACACTGGTCCGCCTGCGCCCGCCAATCCGGCCGCCACGACCAGGCTGGACAGTGCCAAGCGATGGCCGGGCAACCGAGAACTCAGGTCGTGCAGGGACGCAGGCATGGAACGTTGGGCAGGTTCAACACGGGACAGGGATTCAGCGCTAGGTGGCGTCAAAGGGAATGGTATGGAGCGGCTTTGTAGAATGGATTATCCATGAGCCCAATCGCCAACACCCATCCGTCGGGATCTCCGAACCTGCCCCTGTGGACCGACCTCGACCGCCAGGCCTCCTTTGACATCTGGATTACCAGCGTGCAGGACGCCCACCACCTGGATCTGACGTCGGTGCGCCTGGCATCGGCGGATGCCAGCTTCCGCCGCTACTTACGCATCGATACAGCCCCGCCGGGTCCCGCACGCAGCCTGATCATCATGGACGCGCCGCCGGATCTGGAAAACTGCGAACCGTTTGCACAGGTCGCCGACCTGATGGCCCAGGCGGGCCTGCGCGTACCCGACATACTGGCCTGGGACCAGCCCCAAGGCTTCATGCTGCTCACCGACCTGGGCACCCATACCCTGAAACAGGTGATTCACCCCGACGCGGCACCGCCACTCGACCTGTACCTGGAAGCAGTGGAGACCCTAATCCAATGGCAACTGGCATCGCGCGAAGGCGTGCTGCCGGTGTACGACGCGCCGCTACTGCTGCGCGAGATGGAGCTGTTTCCACAGTGGTACATCGCCGCCCACCGCCAGGTCACGCTGGATGCCACCCAGCGCAAGACGCTTGACGATGCATTCGCCAAGATCGTGGCGAACAACCTGGCCTGGCCCAGCGTCTATGTGCACCGCGATTTCATGCCCAGAAACTTGATGGTCCCCGATGGCGCTGTCCCCACACCCGGCGCTGGCACGCCATCGGCAACCCGGCTCGGTGTTTTGGACTTTCAGGATGCCGTCTATGGCCCCATAACCTACGACATTGCCAGCTTGATGCGCGACGCCTTTCTGAGCTGGGACGAAGACTTCTGCCTGGACGTCACCATCCGCTACTGGGAAAAGGCCCGCAAGGCCGGATTGCCCGTTGGCAACGATTTTGGCGAGTTTTACAAGGGCGTGGAGTGGATGGGCCTGCAGCGCCACCTCAAGGTGGCCGGCATTTTTGCCCGCCTGTCGCTGCGCGACGGCAAGCCCCAGTACCTGGCCGACACGCCCCGCTTCATCGGCTACATGCGCGCCACCTGCGGGCGCTACATGGAGCTCAAGCCCTTGCTGCGCCTGATTGAACGGGTCGAGGGCATTCCGGTGCCCACTGCCTATTCCTTCGGCAGGGCTTAAGAATAGTAGCTCTATAGCCTTACGGCCCTCGTCAAAATTGCGTGTATCGCTCCTGATTTTATAGCAAAACACTACATGCCGCGTTTCTACTGTCCTGTTCCCCTGACCCGCGGTGCGCTGCTGGACCTGCCCGCGGGCGCCGCTCGCCATGTGCAGGTGCTGCGAATGCAACCCGGTGACGCGATCACACTGTTCAATGGAAAGCAGGGCCCGCACGCTGGCAGCGATGCGGACTATGCCCTGGGCGGCGAATGGGATGCCACGATCACCCAGATGGGCCGCAGCGAAGTTCAGGTGCAGGTGGGTGCACACCATGCTGTGGAGCGCGAGGCCGGTGGGAACGTGCACCTGGCCGTGGGCATGCCCGCCAACGACCGCATGGACTGGCTGGTGGAAAAGGCCACCGAGCTGGGGGTGGCCAGCATCCAGCCGCTGATGACGGAACGCAGCGTGCTGCGCCTGTCCGGCGAACGGGCCGACAAGAAAGTCGCCCACTGGCAAAGCGTGGCCGTCTCGGGCTGCGAGCAATGCGGCGGCAACCGGGTGCCCACCATCCACCCGGTCCAGAGCCTGAGCGCCTGGTTGCAGGCCCAGCCGGCGGTAGCGGCCCATGCCCGATGGCTGCTGTCGCTGTGCGAGGGCTCGGTGCCGCTGCACCAGCACCAGAGCCACGGCACACCGCGGCACGCCACGTTTCTGTCCGGCCCGGAAGGCGGCCTGAGTCCGGCGGAAGAAGCCGCGGCCGCGGCCTGCGGCTTTGCGCCGGTCACCCTGGGCCCACGCGTGCTGCGCGCCGAGACCGCCGCGCTGACCGCCTTGGCGCGCCTGCTGGCTTAGAAGAGCCCGGGCGGCAGCGCGTTCTGCGCAGGTCAAGGGGGAGCCCGCGCAGCGGGCGGAGGACACGGAGCAGAGCGCGCTGCCGCCCGGGCTCCTCGGTCTCCTGGTCCTGCCATCAGGGTTTATCCGCGTCTAGGTTGGCGCCCCAACTCTTGTGGGTGTGGGCATACTACAGTGCCGTCTTTGATCTATCTGCAAGGAGTCTCTCTTGATACCAGAAGCTATGCGTAACTCCCTGCGCGCCACCGGTCTTGGAACCCTGATGAAGGGTGCCGGCTTGCTGACCCGTTTCATTCCCATCCCCCAGCCCACCCTGCTGGTTGGCCCCGGCTCCAGCGCGCGGCTGGGCCAAGCCATTGCCGGATTCGGCCACCGCAAGATCCTCATCGTTACCGACAGCATCATCTCCAAGCTGGGGCTGCTGAAAGGGTTGACCGATGCGTTGACCGCAGGCGGCGCGCATTTTGTCGTGTTTGATGAAATCACCGCCGATGCGCCGATTCCGCTGATCCAAAAAGGCATCGATTTCTACGGCGAACACGACTGCGACGCCATCGTGGCCTTTGGCGGCGGCTCCTCCATGGATGCCTCCAAGGCAATCGCCGTGGCGGTGTCCAACCCCAAGCCGCTGAACCAGCTGGCCGGCTACCTCAAGGGACTGCGCGCCCCGGTCAAGATCTACGCCGTGCCGACCACCGCGGGTACCGGCTCCGAGGTCACTGTGGCCGCCGTCATCTCCGACCCGGTGAACCACAAGAAGCTGGTCATCGTCGATCCCCGTATGGTGCCCAAGATGGCTGCGCTGGACCCGACGCTGATGACCGGCCTGCCGCCCCACATCACCGCCGCAACCGGCATTGACGCGCTGACCCACGCCATCGAGGCCTTTGTCGGCAACTGGACCACGCCCTACTCCGACGGCATGGCCTTGTCGGCGGTCGGCCTGATCTTCGAGAACCTGCGCACCGCTTACACCGACGGCAAGAACCTGGAAGCGCGCGAAAAAATGGCACTGGCATCCACCTACGCGGGCTTTGCCTTCACCCGCGCCAATGTGGGCTACGTGCACGCCATCGCCCACCAGTTTGGCGGTCTGTACCACACGCCCCACGGCCTGGCCAACGCCATCATGCTGCCATTTGTGCTCAAGTACTCCCATCCCGCCATCGTGGACCGACTGGCCCTGTTGGCGGTTGCCGCCAAGATTGGAACGGAAGCCGAAAACAAAGACGTGCTGGCCCAGAAGTTTCTGGATGCCGTTGACCAGCTCAACCACGACCTGGGTATCCCGACCTTCCTCGCCGCGCTGAAGGAGTCTGACATTCCCTCCCTGGCCAAGGCCGCGTGCTGGGAGGCCCATACCGGCTATCCAGTGCCACGCTACATGTCCCAAGAGGTCTGCGAAAACCTGATCCGCAAGGCATTGCCGCAACCGGCAGCGCCCGCCAAAGCAGAACCGGCAGTCAAACGAAAGAAGGCTGCAGCGAAGAAGGCATAAAAGGCTGGCAAGATAGCAGCCGCGGCAGCAAGCAATTGACGGATGCGTTGAAACAATAAGAGGAGCGATTCATGAAGAAAGTAGTCACAGTCACCCTGGGTTCATCCAAGCGGGACTTCGAATTCAAAACCGAATTTTTGGGTCAGTCTTTTTCGGTGCGCCGCATGGGCGCCGACCAGGACACGGGCAAGGCCTGGGAGCTGATGCGCCGCCAGCAGGCCACGGCTGATGCGATTGGACTGGGCGAAATAAGCGACCACTACCACGTGGGCCTGCGCACCGTCGTCAACAAGGAAACCCAGCGTCTGACCAATGTAGTGACCCGCGTTCCCGTTACCACGGGGGCCACCCTGCGCCGCCTGTTGCAAGTGCGCGCCGTGCGCTACGTGCAAAAGGAGCTGGGCCACTACTTCAATAACAACCTGGTGCTGTTCCTCTCGGGCATGCGCAACTACGACATGGCCGTGGCCATGTCCGACTACACCAAGAACCTGAGCTTTGCCGATGCGCTGTTCCAGACCGGTGCGCCCACCATGCTGGGTTCGCTGGAGCAGCTGGAGCTGTATGCCAAGGGCAGCAATTTCATGCTGTCGGGCAAGACCGGCCAGATGCTCGAAGGGGCACTGTCGGGTCTGAAGAACAAGTTTGTGGCGGACGTGGTGGTCAAATCCCACGTCATTGTCGGCACCTTTGCCGAAATCAAGGCCGTGGGCAATGCCACCAACCTGGACGGCAAGACCATCATCACTTCGGCAGTCACCGACGAGCGCATGGCCTTCTTCACCAAGTGCAAGGTCAACCTGGTGATCGATGTGTCGCCCAAGCTATTCCCCGAAGTGGTGGGTATCAACACGATTGAGGCGATGATTCTGGCTGCGCTGGAGAAGCCGCAGGAAGAAGTGTCCGATGACGACTTCGATGAAATCCTGACCGAGTTACACGTCACGCCGCGCCTGCTGCATCCCACTGGCACATTCCGCAACATCCGCCGTTTTGCGTTTGTTATCCACCCCCTGAGCCAGAACTACATCAAGAACGCCTTCCCCATTCCGAAGGCAACGCCGAAGTTCGTGATGGACAAGGTCGAGACCCTGGCGGCCCACATGCCGCCCATGGTGTATTGCAAGATGAGCAACATCGTGTCGCCCACAGGCGCCGAGGCCGAAGGTTGGCTCATCAGCGTGGGCGGTACGCCCAAGGAAATGCTCTCGCGCAGCCCCGAGTTCACCTACCGCCGCTTGCTCCAGGCGTCCAAGATGGCTGAGAAGATGGGCGCCCAGATCATGGGCCTGGGTGCCTTCACCAAGGTGGTCGGCGACGCTGGTGTGACGGTGGCGCGCCGCTCCAGCCTGCCGATTACCACGGGAAACAGCTACTCCGCATCTGGCGCCCTGTGGGCCGCCGCAGACGCCATCCGCCGCATGGGCCTGTTAACCGTCAACAAGCACAACAAAAAGGTCGCCGCCAAGACCATGGTGATTGGGGCTTCGGGCTCCATCGGTTCGGTCAGCGCACGCTTGCTGGCCATGTCGTTTGACGAGGTTTATCTGGCCGGGCGCACCCTGAGCAAGCTCGATGAGCTCAAGGCATCTATCCTGAAAGAGACGCCGGACGCCAAAGTCTTCACCACCATCGACTACAACGAGTTGCTGGCTGACATGGACATGATCGTCACCTCCACGTCCGGAGCGGGCAAGGAGATCCTGGACATCATGCGGGTCAAGCCCGGCTGCGTGATCACCGACGTGGCGCGGCCCCTGGACTTGCCCGCATCGGATGTGGCCAAGCGCCCCGATGTACTGGTTATCGAGTCCGGCGAGATTGATCTGCCAACCAAGGTCAAGGGCATGAAGAGCATTTCGCTGCCGCCCAACGTGATCTACGCCTGCCTGGCCGAAACCATTGTGCTGGCCCTGGAGGGCCGCTTTGAGGTGTTCACCGTCGGTCGCGACACGGAGTGGGAAAAGGTCAAGGAAATCTACAAGCTGGGCCTCAAGCACGGCATGAAGCTGGCCGCCATTTCGGGCGTTAACGGCGTGTTCTCGGACGAGGACATTGCCAAGGTGGTGGCGCGGGCCAAGAAGGCGCGGCTGACGTGGAAGGATGGCGTTGCGGCCAAGGGCAGCAAGACCGTTGTCGCGAAGACGCCGGTAGCCAAAGCGCCTGTAAAAGCCCCGACCAAACCAGCCGCCAAAGCTGTCGCCAAGAAAGCCGCTACCCCGGCCAAGAAAGCCGCCACGGCCAAAAAGGCCACTGTCGCCAAGAAGGCGGCTACTGCACCTGTCGCGGTGAAGAAGAAAGCCGTGGCCAAGAAGGCTGCACCACGCAAGGCGGCCGCCTGAGTTACGTGACGCCTACGCCAGCCCTACCTGCGGGCTGGCTGTAGCCCACGTACACTGGGTGCATGAACCGCAACCTCTGGTTATTGGCCCTGTGCCAAGGACTGTTTCTCACCAATAACGTCGCCTTTATTGCGATCAACGGCCTCGTGGGCCTGAGCCTTGCGCCGTTTGCCTGGATGGCCACGCTGCCTGTCATGGGCTATGTCGTGGGTGGCGCACTGAGCACGCCACTGGTGGCCCGCACGCAAGCGCGCTTTGGGCGGCGCACGTCCTTTCAGATCGGCCTGGCCGTGGCCTTTGCCTCAGCCTGTGCCGCGGCGTGGGCAGTGGCCGACAAGAACTTCTGGTTGTTGGTGGCGGCCACCGTCGTGGCGGGCTACTACAGCGCCAATGGACAGCTGTACCGCTTTGCCGCCGCGGAACTGGTGCCGGTGCCGCAACGCGAACGCGCCGTGTCGCTGGTGCTGGCCGGTGGCCTGCTGGGCGCCATTGCAGGTCCTAACCTGGCCGCGCGCTCGCGCAGCCTGCTGGACGTGCCGTTTGCGGGCGCCTACGTGGTCCTGGCTGGCGTCGCCCTGCTGGCCATGGTGTTGATGGCCTGTGTCCGGTTCCCGCCGCACGTCAGCGCCCCTGCCGGGGCAGGCGGTGGCAGGCCGCTGTCGGAAATCATGCGCCAGCCGGTCTTTGCCGTGGCCTGCATCAGCGCGGCCCTGGGCTATGGCGTCATGAACCTGTTGATGGCGGCCACCCCGCTGGCCATGCAACAGTGCGGGCTGTCGTTTGACGACGCGGCGCTGGTGCTGGAGTGGCACGTCATTGGCATGTTTGCGCCGGGCTTTTTCACCGGCGGCTGGATCAAGCGCTTTGGCGCCCTGCCGGTCATGGGCGTGGGCGTGGCGCTGAACCTGGCCTGCATTGCCGTTGCGCTGACCGGCGTGGAATTGCACCAGTTCGGCATCGCGCTGTTCCTGCTGGGCGTTGGCTGGAACCTGTTGTTCACCGGCAGCACGACCTTGTCGATGGGGGCCTACCGTCCCGAGGAAAAAGACCGGGCGCAGGCGGCCATCAATTTCTGTGTGTTCGCCGTGATGGCCTTCACGTCATTCGCGTCCGGTGCACTGGTGTCGACGCAAGGTTGGGCCGTGCTGAACTGGGGCTCCCTGCTGCCCGTGGGCTTGACGGCGATGGCGCTGGTGTGGCTGGCCGCCAGGGATACCGCGTTGCGGTGAGGGCGGCGCCAAGGTGTGGCTCTTTGCCCTGCCGGGATCCACTGCCTATCTGTTTCTGTTCAGGTGCAGCCAAATTTCGTTCCGACGCATGAACCATGGAGTCGTTGGGCCGTTATATCGGGAATACACAGGCTCATCGGTCCATGCGAGGTCTGCGGCCCTCAATGCAAGCTGCAATTTTGCCAAGTGCTCACTGTAGTTGGATTCGGACCAGAACCCGGAGTACTGGATAACCGCTACACGGCTGGACGGCACTTCTCGCAGCATGACTCTGGCGTCCAGCGGCACAGGTGCGGTGGCAACAGTCACTCCCCGCGGCAGCACGAACTGAACCAGGAAGCCGCCAGGCGCAACCGTTTGGGTGACGGGTGCGGTCATCTCCAGCTTAACTGGGACCGCCGCCTGCGTTACCGGCGCAGTCATAGCCAGCTTGCGCTCGCCCGCGTTCTTGCCAAAGATGTATCCAGCCAATATCGGGAAAGCGCGGTTGCCCGCGTCACTGCTCGACCCCGTTACGACCACCTCAGCGACCGTGAACGGCGAGTACTCCCGGATTTCGATTCCTTCAAACTGACGAACCACAGTGTATTCAGGCTCTTCAATGGCGTGGCTGACGACGGGATTCGCGAGCCCAGCAAGACCTACAACCACCGAAAGGAGGGTGGTTGAAAGGAATTGAGAAGACAGCGGCTTCGTTTGACGGGGGTGCATAGAGTGGTTTTTTTCCATGTGGATGGGCCAGTGGTTGGGAAAGCTGCAAAAGCAGCTTTCCTGCCAAGCCAGCTTCTTTACTTGGGCATGATCACGCTGTCGATCACATGGATCACACCGTTGTCGGCCACGATGTCGGTTGCCGATACCTTGGCGCCGTCAACCATGACACCGCCGGTTGTTGAGACCGTCAGGTCCGAGCCTTGAACGGTTTTTACTTTGCCCGCTTTCACATCTGCAGCCATGACCTTGCCTGCCACAACGTGATAAGTCAGCACAGCGGTCAATTTGGCCTTGTCTTTCAGCAACGCATCAAGGTCCGCCTTGGGAATTTTTGCAAACGCGGCGTCTGTTGGTGCAAACACGGTGAAGGGACCTTTTCCCTTGAGGGTGTCAATCAAGCCCGCAGCGGTGAGAGCCGTCGCCAATGTCTTGAAATTTCCTGCGCCGACAGCGGTGTCAACGATGTCTTTGGCCTGAACCGAGAAAGCTGCGCCGAGAGCCAGCACAGAAGCAATGATTGTCTTTTTCATGAAGAGCTCCAATAAAACGGGGTTAACTTCCAATCGCCAAAAATGTGGCGCAAACGAAATGTACGACCAATCAGTATCCTTAAATACTAAACGGTCTTGTTGTGACTTATGGGTATTTATCAACTACATTAGCAACGTCAGTTAACCTTCTTACCAACCATTCGCCAACCCGTCATCAAATAGATCGAACCATGACTAGAACGCTCGCGCTCTCTGCCTCCCTTATGTTGGCAACGCTATCGGCACACGCCCAAAACGCTGGCTTACCGCTTTGGGAAGTTGGTGTTTTCGCTGGCGTCGCATCCACACCTGCGTATCCCGGGTCCTCGGACCGCTCTTCACGCGGTCTGGTGCTTCCGCTGCTCACTTACCGTGGCGAGATTTTTCGGGCGGACAACTCTGGAATCGGCGCGCGAGTGCTGCGCACTGACGACCTAGAGCTGGACGTGGGTTTTTCGGGATCGCTGCCAGCTAGCTCAGAGGCCATCTCCGCACGCAGTGGCATGCCTGATCTGGGTACGCTGGTCGAGTTCGGGCCGCGCGTGAAATGGACACTTGCCAGACCTACAGCAAGCAGTCGATTGCGCCTTGAACTGCCGTTGCGTGCCGTGCTTGAGGTCAATGGGGGCGTGCGAGGGCAGGGTATAGCGTTTGAGCCCACACTTACTTATGACATCCGCGACGCGGGTGCCGGATGGAGTTTGTCAACCAGTGGAGGCTTGGTGTACGGTGACAACAAACTCAACGGCTATTTCTACGGTGTGGACAGGCAATTTGCCACTGCCGCGCGACCGGCTTTTGACGCCCAAGCGGGGTTGATTGCGGCACGCCTCGGTTTGGCGACATCCAAGAGCCTGACTCCGGATGTTCGGGTTTTTGGGTTTGTGCGTTGGGAGAGCTATGCCGACGCTGCCAGCCGGAAAAGCCCGCTGCATCTCGAGGCAAATGGAACGTCAGCCGGGTTCGGACTAAGCTGGACCCTGGGCAGATCCGAGGCCCGGGTACGTGACTAACTCGCAGATCACATTGCAGCCGCAACACTATCAAATAGATAGCTGATAAGCTATATTCCACGTGGGCTAGAGGTCAATTTCCCTAACAACCTCTTTCTAAAACCCCAAAATGGGTATTTTATTCAAAACCGTCCATCCAGCCAGCGCTTTAACTCGGCAAACACCGGTGCTGCATCGCGCTCGTTGAAGATTTCGTGGTACAGCTCTTCAAAGCATTTGGCCGTCACCACCTGCTGGGGCGCCGCCGCTGCAAAGTCACGGCTGCCCTGGGGATTGAGCAGGCGGTCGTCTCCGGCGTACAGTAGCAGCGTGGGCACCTTCCACTGGGGTGCCAGGGCCAGGGTTTGTGGACCGGCTTCGGCGATAAAGCGGGCCAGTCGCGCTGAAATGCGGTCATGCACCATCGGGTCGTTGCGGTAGGCGGCCACCACGGCCGGGTCGTGCGAGATGAACTGCGGCTGGACGCCGTTGCCCACACGCAGATTCGGTGCGATTTTTGGCAGGACTGACACCAACAACTTCTGAAAACTATTCATACCCGCGTTCAGCGCCGGTGACGACATGACCAGTCCGTCCACCGGCCTGATGCCCAGCGACACGAAGCGGCCGGCAACCAGGCCCCCCATGCTGTGACCCAGCACGATCAGCGGTATGGATTTGCTCATGCGGGCGCGCGTGCTGTCCAGAATGTCGGCCAGATCATCGAGCAGGCGGGTATCGGTAGGCAGGCCTCCGCGGGGGCCGCCGGACTCGCCGTGGCCGCACTGGTCATACCCACGCACGGCAAAGCCCCATTCATTGAACTGGCGTGCCACGTGCTCGTAGCGCCCGGCGTGTTCCCCCAGACCATGGACCAGCACCACGACACCCCGCAGGGGCATGCCGGGCTCCAGTGGCCAGTCCTGGATGACGACGTTGTCGCCATCACTGGCCACAAAGGTGGAGAGTGTGGATTCGGCGCTCATGCTTCAGGGAAACTGGGCGATGACGTGGGCCACCGCCGCGGTCAGCTTCTTGGCATAGGGAATGTGCAAGAACTCGTTCGGCCCATGGGCGTTGCTCTTGGGGCCGAGCACGCCGCAGACCATCATCTGCGCGGCCGGGAAGCCCTTGGACAGCATGTTCATCAACGGAATGGTGCCGCCCTGGCCCACATAGCCGCAAGGTGCGCCAAAGTGGGTTTGCGACGCGGCGTTCAAGGCGTCCTCAAACCACGACGCCGTGTCGGGCGCATTCCAGCCGGTGGCGCTGGACAGGCCTTCGAACGTGACCCTGGCCTGGTAGGGCGCGTTGTCTTCCAGCAAAGCCTTCAACTCCTGCACGGCCGTGGCGGCTTCCACCAACGGTGGCAGCCGCAGGGACAACTTGAAGGCGGTATACGGGCGCAGCACGTTGCCTGCATCCTTCATCGCGGGAAAGCCGTCGGCACCGGTCACGCTGAGCGTGGGCAGCCAGGTACGGTTCAGCAGGGCCTGCAGCGGGTCGGTGGTCGTGGGCAGCGCGAAGGAGGTGGCGCCGCCGCAGTCGTAGTGCGCCCACGGAAAACGCTTGTAGATTTCGTCACCCAGGATAGCCGCTGTGGCCTTGGCCTGGCTGAGCCGATCGGTCGGCACTTCGCAATGGAAGCTGGCCGGCAGCAGGCGCCCGGTGGCGCTGTCTTCCAGCCGGTCCAGCACCTGGCGCATGATGCGAAAGCTTGACGGCACCAGGCCGGACGCATCACCCGAGTGCACGCCTTCGGTCAGGATTTCCACCTTGAGCACACCACTGGCCATGCCGCGCAGGCTGTTGGTCAGCCACAGCTGGTCGTAGTTGCCGGCACCCGAATCCAGACAGACCACCAATGCCACCTCGCCCAGGCGCGTCTTCAGCACATCGATGTAGGGCAGTAGGTCGTAAGAGCCGCTTTCTTCACAGCTTTCGATCAGGCCGACGATGCGCGGATGCGGCACGTTCTGGGTCTTCAGGGTCTGGATGGCGGCTATTGCCGCATAGGCCGCGTAGCCGTCGTCTGCACCGCCGCGTCCGTACAGCTTGCCGTCATCGATCTTGGGCGTCCACGGACCCAGGTCGTTGCGCCAGCCCGAAAACTCGGGCTGTTTGTCCAGGTGCCCGTACATCAGCACCGTCTGCGTGGAGCCTACCTTGGTAGCCGGAACTTCAAAGAACAGCACCGGGGTGCGACCCGGAAGGCGCACCACTTCCAACACCAGACCAGTGACCTTCTGGGCCTCGATCCAGGCAGCGGTGTTGCGCACCACCGTGTCGATGTAGCCGTTGGCAGCCCAGTCGGCATCGAACATCGGCGACTTGGCGGGAATGCGAATGTAGTCCTGCAGCTGGGGCACGATCTGGTCGTCCCACAGCGTGCTGACCTGGCTCAGGGTGTGCGCCGCATTGAGCACGGATGGGGGGATACGAGCGTTCATGGGAATCTCCTGGCATGCCATGGTGGCAAGCAAACCGCCATCATGCCACGGCTTGGGCCAGGTCTTACAGGCCGCTTTTGCGGGCTGTAAAAGCTTGCTACAGTGGTGTGCATTCCCACCCACACTTTTTCACTGGAGTCACCTATGGTTTTTGCACCGTCCCGGCACCTGTCTGCCAAAGTAACCCGTCGGCTGGCGCTCAGCGCGACCGTCACGGCCCTGTGCCTGGGCAGTCTGGCACAGGCACAGACCGGCACCGTCAAACTCATGGTGGGTTTTCCACCCGGTGGCGGCACCGACGCCATTGCGCGCACGCTGGCCGACAAGCTCAAAGACCAGTTGGGCGTGCCGGTGGTGGTGGAGAACAAGGCCGGGGCCGGCGGCCAGATTGCGGCGCAAACGCTGAAGGCCGCAGCACCCGACGGCACCACGCTGTTTCTGTCGCACGACCACACCGTGTCCATCCTGCCCCTGGTGGTGAAGAACCCCGGGTTTGAGCCGGCGCGCGACTTTGTGGCCGTGGGCGGTTTTGCCACCTTCGTCAACGCCCTGGCGCTGTCGGGTGGCACCCCGGCCAAGTCCGTGGCGGAGTATGTGGCCTGGGTACGCAGCCAGGGAGCAGGCAAGGGCACGGTCGGTGTGCCGGCGCCGGCCTCGGTTCCCGAATTCCTGGTCAAGATGATTGGCCAAAAATACCAGCTGGACCTGCAGTCCGCACCCTACCGTGGCAGTGCGCCTATGATGGGCGATATGCTGGGCAACCAGATCGCTTCGGGAACCGGATCCATTCCGGACTTCATTGAAAACCACAAGGCCGGCAAGATCCGGGTCGTCGCCGTGATGGGCACTGCGCGCCAGACGATCCTGCCCGATGTTCCGACCTTTGCGGAATTGGGGCTCGCCGGGTTTGAGGATCTGCCGTATTACGGTATTTTTGCTCCCGCGGGCACACCGCCGGCCACCATTGAAAAGCTCACCGCCGCACTGGCCAAAGTCGTCGCCCTGCCGGACGTGCGCGAACGCCTCACCGCGATGGGCCTGAGCGTGGGCTACATGACGCCGCAACAGCTCACTGCACGCGAACAGGCCTACAGCCAGTCGTGGTCACGCATCATCAAAGCCAGCGGATTTGTGCCGCAGTAGCGCGTCGGTCGACACCAGCGCCATGCAGGTTGACTGCCGAGGTGTCGGCCCAGTTCTGCCTACTAGTCGCGCAGGGCGCTTTCGATTTTGTTCTTGAGGTCGGTCAAGCGTGGAGGCTTGACGATATAGGCCGAGACGCCGAGTGGAAGCGCAGCAGTCAGCGTCTCCCGACTGCTGTCGGCGCTCATGAAAATCACGCTTCGGTGCTCCATTGCTGCACCGGGCATGTTACGCAGCTTGGCCACAAACTCCAGGCCGTCCATGGGCTTCATATGGATGTCGGTCAGAATCAGATCAGGCTGAAAAGCAGGGACTGCGCGCAAGGCGGCGGTACCGTCGCCACACTCTTTCAGATTCACGATTCCCAATCGCTGCAAGGTGTTAACAATGAAAGTCCGCATGAGCGGGTCATCCTCAACCACCATTATTTTTGCGTCGGAGAGATTCATTTTTTCACCAGTTTTCGTATCGACTGCCAACAAGTTCTAAAGATTGTAGTCTTTCACTCTAAGTGCGTCAGGCTCGCGAGTCGAACTGGAGAATAGCTCTCGCGATCTGTTCCAGTGGCAAGATATCATCAACTGCCTGCAGTTTGATGGCCTCTTTGGGCATGCCGAAAACGACGCAGGTTTCTTCGTTCTGGGCAATGCAGCGCGCGCCACCGTCATGCAGCACCTTCATGCCACGGGCACCGTCATCCCCCATGCCCGTCATGATGATGCCAAGCACGTCCCGGCCGCCGCATTCCGCTGCCGACTTGAACAGCACGTCCACCGAGGGTTTGTGGCGATTGACCGGCGGCCCATCGACAACATGAACAAAATACTGGCCCGCTGTCTTACGCAGCTGCATGTGCAGACCGCCCGGCGCGATCAGGGCCACGCCGCGTTCGAGCCGGTCCCCATCCTTGGCCTCGCGCACGTTCATGGCGCAAATGCCGTTGAGTCGGGAGGCATACATGGCGGTGAACTTTTCGGGCATGTGCTGGGTGATAGCGATGCCCGGCGCATCCGCGGGCAGGCTGGTCAAAACCAGTTCCAGCGCCTGGGTACCACCCGTCGAACTGCCAATGACCACGGGTTTATTCATGGCAAAAGCGTGCACGGCGCTCAACACCGGGGCGCGAACCGTGCCCACCGGTCTGGCCGCAAGTGACTCTGGCGCTGCAGATCGCAACCGGGGTCTGGATTTGGCAGCAGTTTTGAGCGTCTGAATCATCTCGCGGCGCGAGTCCTCCAAATGCTGCTTCAGACCTAGCTTGGGCTTGGCCAGTACGGCCACCGCACCGGCGCTCAGCGCCTCCAATGCCACCTTGCTTCCCTCGGTCGACAAAGTCGAACAAATCACCGTCGGTATGGGAGTACCAGACATGATCTGGCGCAAAAACGTCAACCCATCCATACCAGGCATTTCGATGTCCAGCAAGAGCACATCGGGTGGATTCTTGCGGATCATTTCCATCGCCAGCAGTGGATTGGGGGCGCTCCCAATCAGCTCGACTTCCGGGTTTCCTGCCAGCATATGCGCCAAAGCCTGACGCACTATTGCGGAGTCATCTACTACAAAAACTTTAACGGCCATCACTGTGCCCTTGTTCAGGAAATACGGTTTCGACCAGGGGCTCAGAAGGCCCAACGGTCCAGGAAACTTTGCGGTAGCCAGCGCCCCCCAGGCAGTGGTCTACGACAGGTATGCCTTGCGCATGCAGGTAGTCCAGCACCCATTCCACGTTGTTTTCGCCTACAAGCTGTTTAGAAAACAGTGCGGGAAACATATTGCCGCCACCAAACACGTACGCCTCGCACCGCGTCGGTATGACACCGACAGTGGTCAGCCGGTCAAACATGTCGCCCATTGCCACGATCGCGTACGCCGTGTTGCCGGCGTTTGCCACGTTGGGCTGGCCCGCGTGGACGATGTGGCACATGGTAGCGACCGTGCGCCGCGGGTCCGTCAAAATGACGCTGACACACGAGCCTAGCAGAGTCTTGAAGTGGTCGCCCGCCAGACCAGTCGCCACATCACCCGGCATCAGTTCAACCGATTTAGTATGCACTGCGGCGCGTTTGGCCACTGGTAGAGCACGTCCCTTCATCGTCAACTCGCCTTGCGAAACGCACCGGGAATGACGGTGGAGATCGGTGTATTGCATGGCACACGCCCCTCTGCAGTACCCAGAAAGAACAGTCCTCCAGGTTTTAGCGCCGTCAATACCCGGTCCACAACTTCGGTCTTGGTAGGGGGATCGAAGTAAATCAGCACGTTGCGCAAAAAAATAACGTCAAACGGTCCCAGTCCATCAAACGGCTTGCACAGGTTGAGTTGCCCAAACTGGACACGAGCGCGCAACTTGTCCTGCAGTTGAACTTGCCCCTCCGCTTCGCCTTCCCCCCGCAAACAGTAGCGGCGCAGACGCTCGGGTGAAACCGCACGCAAACGGTCTGCCGGGTACACCGCCTCCTTGGCACTCAACAGTGCCCGGTGGCTGATGTCGGTGGCCAGGATTGACCAGTCCGGGCCAATCCGGCCCATCATTTGCATGTCAGACATCAGCATGGCAGTGCTGAAGGCTTCGTCGCCAAAGGAGGCCGCCGCACTCCACACTGAAATGTGCGCCCGGTTACCCAGCTTGCCCAGCTCGTTTTGAAGCAGATCGTAGTGCTTTGGCTCCCGGAAGAAATACGTCTCGTTGGTAGTCAGCAGATCCACCGCCAGCTGAAACTCGACTGCTTCCGATTCATCTTCCAGAATGGCAATGTAATCGGCAAACCCCTCCAGGCCCAGCTTCTGGATGCGCGAAGACAGGCGCGAATGGATCAAGGATTTCTTGGAGTCGTTGTACGACAACCCCACCGCCTCGTACATAAGATCGCTGATCTTTTTGAACTCGCGATCGGAAAACGGGAGTGCGGCCATGCCTATTGCACCGGCAGAACCCGGCGAATGGTCGCAGCCAATTCACGCGGAGCGAACTTCGCCACGTAGGCGTCGGCCCCCACACTCTTCACATGGTTTTCGTTCGTGGCGCCCGTGAGCGAAGAATGGATCACCACCGGTATGGTCTTGAACCGAACGTCCTGTTTGATCAATCGGGTCAACGTGAAACCATCCATCTCCGGCATTTCCAGATCGGTCAACACGATGGCCACTTTGTCCCTGGCGGACTTGCCTTGCGCCTGTGCCTCATCGGACAATGACTGCAAACGCTCCCAAGCCTCCTTGCCCGTCCTGGTCATGATGTACGGCACCCCCATGGCCTTGAGTCCGAGCTCAATCACGGATCGTGCCACCGCCGAATCGTCCACCGCCAAAATCACGGAACCGGCAGGCAAAACCAATTCGGGGCCCACCACCTCCCGGTTAATTTCTTCAGTCGTAACGGGCATCACCGATTTCAGTATCTGCTCCACATCCAGCACTTGCGCCAGGCGGGTGTCTGCGGTGGCACCGTCCAGCCGCGCAATTCCCGTGATGACCGCACCGGCATGGCTGCCCTCTGCAGGCAAAACCTGGTCCCAGTCCAGTCTCACAATCTCACGAACATCTTCCACCGCAAAGGCTTGAATGGTGCGCCCAAATTCGGTCACCATCAAAATATTCAAGCCCTTTTTGGCATCACACCCAACAACTGCCGGCAGATTGATAACCGGAATGATCTGGCCCCGAATATTGGCCACACCCATCAGGTGCTCGTGTGAATTGGCCAGCTCGGTCACCGCAGGCATCACCAGCACCTCGCGCACTTTGAACACGTTGATGCCAAACAACTCCCTCTGCCCACTAGTTCGCGCTTCGCCCAGCCGAAACAGCAGGAGCTCAAACTTGTTGTTGCCGGCCAGCCGGGTTCGCTCGTCAATCTCTTGTTGTGCGGTTCGCATGGACACTCATTTATTACGTTGAAATCAATAAGGTGTGAAGTTTGCACCACGCATGTGCTCGGCACCCCGTGAAACACCCAGCCGTGCCACCGGCTTGGCAACTCCGACATTGCGTTCACGCGAGCCCACGGCATGCCGACTCTGGACCGGCGGTGCGTCGTCACCGATGTTGAAGAAGGCAATGCTTTGCTGCAACTGCTCGGCCTGACCGGATAACTCTTCGCTGGTCGCAGCCAACTCTTCTGACGCTGACGCATTCTGCTGGGTCGCCTTGGTCAGTTGACCCATGGCCCCTCCTATTTGCACCACGGACTCACTCTGCTCGGCGCTGGCAGCAGCGATTTCCTGAACCAATTCAGAGGTCTTCTGGATGCTGGGAACGATCGCGTCCAGCAGTTTCCCAGCACGCTCTGCAGTGGAAACGCTGCTGTCCGCCAATTCGCCGATCTCTTTGGCTGCCAACTGGCTGCGCTCGGCCAGCTTGCGCACTTCGGCAGCCACCACTGCAAAACCCTTGCCGTGCTCACCGGCGCGTGCCGCCTCGATAGCAGCGTTCAACGCCAACAGGTTGGTTTGGTAGGCAATGTCGTCCACGATGCCAATCTTGGCAGCAATTTGCTTCATGGCCACCAAGGTCTGACTCACGGCACTTCCGCCATCCACTGCTTCCTTGCTGGTCTTGGTCGCCATGCTGTCTGTAACCTTAGCGTTGTCACTGTTCTGACTAATGGAAGCAGACATCACGTTGACCGACTCGGTTGTTTCCTCCACGCTGGCGGCTTGCTCACTGGCAGCTTGCGACAGAGACTGGGCGGTTGCGCTGACCTGGTTAGCAGCACCGGTCAGGGCATCAGCCGCCGCACGGACTTCGCCCATCACGCGGGTCAGGTTTTCAGCAGTGCTATTGGCACTGTCTTTGACTTTTCCGAAAAGGCCTGTGTAGTCACGTTCGATACGCTGCGTTAGGTCACCCTCTGCGAAAGCGGCCAACACGTTCGAGACATCCGTCAGCCCTTGTTCGCTGGTGCCCAGCAACTGGTTCATGCCGGCTCCGAGGTTTGCAAAGAATCCGGACTTGCCATCGGTACTCAACCGTCCACTGAAGTCACCACTGGCAGCCGCCTGCACCAACTCCGCCACCTCCTGTTCGACCGCCACTTCCTGTGTGCGATCCGCCCATTCCACAACCGTACCCATACGGTGACCGTCGGAGTCGAGAATTGGACTGGCGCTTAGGCTGAAGTGCAGGCTACCGACCGGAATTTGCGTCCGGTATGTACTGCGCAGTCCTGCGAGCAAGCTCTGCTGGTGCGACGGGTTCTTGTGAAACACATCAATGTTCTGCCCCATCAGCTTGTTGGCGTCGAACTGAGGCAGTGCCTTGCGCAGTTCAGGTTCATTGCGTTGCATCATCTCCGTCACCGTCTCATTCATATAAATGATTTCGTTGGCGGCATTGGCAATCATCACGTTGGTACTGCATTTGTCCAGCGCATTTCGGATCCGTAAATTCTCATTGGCAATACGTTGCTCACGCGCCTCTTGCACACGCTTCTCTGCAGCGGCAGACTCTTCAGCCATTGCATTCTCTGCCATCGTTTTGAGCGACTGATTGGTGCGCAGCAAGGAGTCAGCAAATGTTCCTCGCAATCCGCTGGGCTGTGCCAGTCGAAAATACTGCCCGGTGCTGGCGTATTGCAGCGCTGTGGCCTGCTCTCGAAAGCAGGCTTCCAACTGGTCCAGCATGTCATTCATGTCCCAACATAGTTTGTGGAACGTGCCAGACGTGGGCACGCTCGTAATTCGTCTGCCAAACTTGCCGTGTGCCACATCTTGTGCCATTTGCTGAATGTCTCCCAAGAAACGTGCCTCGCGCTGGGCCTTGCGGGCCCACACGAACAGGACCACCATGGAAGCAGTCAGCCACAGCAAAGTCAGCATCGAAAAACCGGCCTGCCACCACTGCCCAGCCGCACCTGCAACAAGCAACAGGCCCAGACCAATCGCGAAACCCATGGACTCAGATGGAGAGGATGAATTGCTCATAGGAAACTCCTTTCTGCTTCAAGACCGAGGTAAGCAACCCCAATGATGCATCGCATGCATCACGCGGGCCAGCGCGATGTTCTTCTGCCAGCATTTGGCGGTACAAATCAGACAAGGCGGAGACAGCCCCACGGTTGGGTTTTCGCCTCGCGGAGAAGTAACCCTCCGGCTCACCGCTTTGGTCCAAGTTGGGGGTCACATTTGCCAGCACCCAGTAGAAGCTGCCATCCTTGGACATATTCTTCACATAGGCAAAACACTCGTTGCCGGCACCCAATGTGTCCCACAGAAATTTAAACACGCCGCGCGGCATATCCGGGTGCCGGATGATGTTGTGCTGTGCACCCAACAACTCCTGCTCGGAGTACCCTGAAAACTCGATGAAGATCCGGTTGCAGTAAGAAATACGCCCTTTGAGATCAGTCTTGGAGATGATGAAGTCATCGTCCCGCATGAGCCTTTCTTGCTGGGTCGGTTCTATCCTATTTTTCATAAAGTTACCTCGCCATGATCGGTTCTTTCGCTCTAGTGCCTCAATAGGGTTTGAAGTTAGAAGAGCCCCCGCGCACGGCGGCGCTGACCAGTGGCGCGCTCAAGCGCGGTGCTGCCCTGCCACCAGCGCCTGCCCCGCGTCGCTCGCTGTTGCCCAGCGCTGCATGCCGGTTGCTCACGGCTGGCGCTCCGCCTCCAATGTTGAA
>CAINUX010000275.1 GCA_903853895.1 uncultured beta proteobacterium
AATCCATCGGAAATGGCTCCACGCCTTATGTTGATCAATTTCCATCTGAACAACAAAGACCTCAAACAAGCTCTATCTGTCGCTCAAGATGCCCAGACCGCAATACCCGACAGTCCCGAGTTGCTGGACGCATTGGGTCGGGCACAACAGATGTCTGGGGATCTCAATCAGGCCATCGTGTCCTATAACAAGCTCGCAACTTTGCAGCCGATGTCACCTCAGCCATATATGCGTCTGGCTGAGCTGCATATTGCGGCGAAGGATAAGGAAGCTGCCGCCCAGAACTTGCGCAAGGCATTGGAAATCAAGCCCGACCTGAAGCAGGCCCAACGGGGGTCCATCTTGCTGGATGTGGATGGGAAGAATTTCCAGGGCGCTCTTGCAACGGCGCGAATGATGCAGAAGCAGTCTCCCAATGAGGCTGCGGGGTATGCGCTGGAAGGCGATGTTCACGCATCGCAAAAGAATTGGGACTTGGCCTTGACCGCATACCGAATTGGCCTGAAACAAACTTCCGCCACCGAACTTGCTATCAAGCTTCACAACGTCTTGATGGCGTCTGGCAAGACCAACGACGCTGATAGGTTTTCTGCGACGTGGCAAAAAGACCATCCCAAAGATGCTGCGTACTTGATGTTTTTGGCCGATGGCGCAATTGCCCGTAGGGATTTTCCTCTGGCTGAGCGCAATTATCACGCGGTGTTGAAACTGCAGCCGAACAACGCCGTTGCATACAACAACTTGTCCTGGGTAACCGCTGAATTGAACAAAGATGGGGCAATTGCTCTTGCCGAAAAGGCATTGTCGATTGCACCCAACCAGCCAGCGTTTATGGATACGTTGGCGATGTTGTTGTCGGAGAAGAACGAACACGCCAAAGCGCTGGAAATGCAAAAAAAGGTGGTCGCTCTGCAACCTGAGGCGCCTCTTTTCAAGCTTCACCTGGCTAAAATTCAGATCAAGGCAGGGGAAAAGGCGGGGGCCAAAGTCACTCTGACTGAGCTAGCCAAGCTGGGTGAAAAGTTCGGGGGACAGGCGGAAGTGACCTCGTTGTTGGCTGGGTTGTGATTATGTCGGATTAATTTACACCTCGCCAGACGATAGGCGCGCCAGTTGTTGGAAATATCTAGTCAAAACATTGACTTAGCACTTTCGGCACGAAAAGTGCTTGTTCTACACAATAGTCGGTCAATTGACACTCGCCATTGACCAGAGTGTGTCCTAGGTGTCAAAAATTGCATTGACTACATCGAAGTCGTTATGCATCGTCTGGGAACTGGTTAGAAATCGAGTTGAACGATATGAATCAGAGAGATATGTATATGGACGAAATTAGCAAACAATCAGGCAACGTGGTCGATACGGTGCGTGCGCCAGCGAATATAGAGCCCAGCGTTTCCTCTCCTGCTCGTCGGCGTCTGATGAAACTAGGTACTGCTGCTGTTCCTGTGGTCGCAACACTGGCCAGTCGTCCCGCCCTTGCATGGCATTGCCAAAGCCCTTCTGCTTGGGGGTCGGAGATTCTTAATCCGAACACAAGCCTAAAAACCAATGCGGGCCATAAGACCTACATTGATGAAACTTGGACGATCAACAACTGGAAGACCAACACGCCCCGCACTGCGGTGGATCTGGCAAGTGGTAGCGACGCTGGCGCTCCTTGGACTGAGTTGGTAAGAGCGTGCCCTGGACTACTATCGATTGGCTCATGCAATCCAACTATTAACGGGAAGAAGACGTTTAAATACAATTTGGTAAAGGTTCAGGATCTAGTCGGGTGTGGTTTCGTCAACCCCGGCTTTGCTAGCAGCCAGATCGTGAAGGATATTTCGTCGGCAGACGACAAAACCTATGCGCTTATTGGTCAATTGAACTATGCCGTACTGAAGTTGGCGCGGTTTAAGAATGACATCGATATGTGCCTGAAAGATGGCCAATTGACCAGCATGGCGGGTGGCACGTATACTGAAAACGGTACGCACTGGGATCTGGCGAAAGTCAAGAATTACCTGTATAACAACTGGATTGTTCGCCCTTGATTGTCGATTGAACTTTGCTTTGGTTTGGGTGACACTTTTGGATACCCGATGGTTTTCAGCGAGTAGAAATGGCTTACTCATCAAGGCGTGGGAATCTGAAGATTTCGGAGTCGTGTACGAGCCGACGTGTGGTTGTACTCATATGCTTGATTCTGAATCAATTGCAGTACTTTCAGCGGTTGAGTCGATCAGTGGTGCTACCACCAGTGAAATTTCAGTTTATCTGACTGAGACTTTTAATGTTGACGACGCACTGCAGCTACCCAGTTTCATTGAATCCACCCTACATAAGTTGCAAGACGCTGGGTTGGTAACTGTTGCAGCTTGTGAAACTGCGTGATCGTAACCCTGCGGATGTAGCAATCGACATAACAAATGGGGATTTGCTCGTAAAGTTGGGGCCATTTGTTGCGCGCATCAAAACAAATGTTGCGCTGCTGATCGTTGAATTCCAGGAAATGTATGCCGACTTTGAGATCATCACGCGCGATCAGTTCGCCGATTTTCATGTTGAGGTAAGTTACGAAGGCGGGTTGCGTCGTTGGATCAAGCCTGAAGTGCGTTTCTTTTTTGATGGACGACCATCGTTTACGCCTCTGCCATCAAGCCAAGCATTTGCGATGCTTGAATGGGGTTTGAACTGGTGCGTAGCAGCGCATTGCCATCAATATTTGATAATTCATGCGGCAGCAATCGAGAAGAATGGATACGCGGCATTATTACCAGCTCCTCCTGGTTCTGGAAAAAGCACTTTGTGTGCGGGACTTGTCATGCGAGGCTGGCGACTACTGTCGGATGAGTTGGCCTTGTATGACATGGCGACAGGGCTTGTGCATGGCATGGCCCGGCCCATCAATCTCAAGAATCGATCAATTGAAGTCATCAAGCAATTTGCACCTGATGCACGAATGACCTTGCCCATGCACGGCACGACCAAAGGAACTGTGGCCCTGCTGCGCCCACCGCTGACCAGCGTGTTGCAGGCGCAGGAACCTGTGAAACCAACTTGGATAATCCTCCCGAAGTATGTTGCCGGATCCGCCCCGTTGCTAGAGTCTCATAGCCAAGCACGGACCTTTATGCTCTTGGCAGAACAGTCGTTCAATTACGACTTGCAAGGCGAGAGGGGATTCAACGCTTTGGGAAAGCTAGTTGACCAGTGCAAGTGTCACCAGTTCATTTACAGCCAGTTGGATGATGCCGAGCACGTCTTTGATGCATTGGTGAATGAGGCCTTGACATGAGCCCGGGAACTGACCTTATTGTGCAAGCGCTACTTGCGCCAAAGTCGACAACATGCCTCGATCCAGTCGATTGGGATCTATTAATTCGACAGGGACGGCGCGCCAATGTATTAGCACGATTGGCCAGTACGCTGATACAGGCAGGTCTGCTGGAAGAAGTCCCGACCGCACCGAGACAGCACTTGATATCAGCATTGCGAATGGCGGATCGGCAGGATGAGGCCTTGCGCTGGGAAGTGGAGTGCATCGTTCAGGCAATTCGTGAGACCGACACGAACGTTATCCTGCTTAAAGGGGCCGCCTATGTGATGGCCAGACGAGATGCAGCCCGTGGGCGGACCTTTTCAGATATCGACATCCTAGTGCCAAAGGAACGACTTGCAGAGGTTGAAAGCGAACTCACGGTGCACGGCTGGCAAGGTGGCTACCACGATGCCTATGACCAGCGCTACTATCGGCGATGGATGCATGAGATACCCCCTATGCGACATGTGCGACGGGGAACGACGATCGATGTCCACCACGCCATTCTTCCCGAGACGGCCCGGGTAAAGGTGAACACCAAAGCGTTGTTTGATGCGGTGATCCCAGTTCCCGGCCAAACCAATCTGTACACGCTACAGCCCACGGATATGCTTCTGCACAGCGCAACGCACTTGTTTCACGAAGGCGATTTCGAAAAAGGGCTGCGTGACTTGTTCGACCTAGATAGTTTACTGCGGGAGTTCGCAGCAGAGCCCGGATTCTGGGAGCAACTGGTGCCGCGGGCCTTGGTACTGGGTCTGTCCCGACCACTCTACTACGCCCTGCGCTACACCACGATTATGTTGAAAACACCTGTGCCAAAGCTGGTGATTGATGCGTCGCAAGTTGGTCGACCGAATGCTGTCGCGGCGCCCTTAATGGACGCATGCTACTTGCGGGCTCTGCGACCGGTCCACGCTAGCACGCAAACGATAGGCAGTTGGCCCGCCCACTTCGCCCTCTATGTGCGTGCGCACTGGATTCGCATGCCGTTTCACCTCTTGGCCTATCACCTGGGACGAAAAGCTTTCGTTCGATCGAAATCCCCCGAGGTGGAAGTCAATGCAATTGATAAAAGTGAGGAACAGATGTAGAAGTGACTCTGTCCACCGCAGTTTGGTTTTGGCCTAGGTCCGGCAGTGGATCTGCAAAATGGTGGTCCGTAATTTCCGGGATAAAAAATGAATCAAACACCACCAAGAACTGGTCCTGTATGTCGCCTTCTGTTGGCCGGGCTGCTTTGCACACCCTTCAATGCGACATTTGCGGAAGTGCCCGAAGCCATCGCCCGTGTCAAACCCTCTGTCGTCATTGTGGGCACGTTCAATGCCACCAACAGTCCGCGCTTCAGTCTTCGCGGGACTGGGTTTGTGGTGGGCGACGGCAATTGGGCGATTACGAATGCCCATGTTGTTCCTGACGGCGCGCTGGTGGAAGTGGATAGCAAGCTGGTTGTGCAGATAAGAGTTGATTCGAAGAGTCAGCCAATACAGGGTGATCTGCAGATGCGCCAAGCCACCGTGATGGAGGTGGACAAATTGCATGACCTGGCGTTACTGCAGTTTGATGGTGCACCGGTACCAAAATTGACCTTGCGTAATTCGGACACCGTGCGTGAGGGTCAATCCATCGCCTTCATGGGCTTTCCTATCGGTGGAGCACTCGGTTTTTCTGCGGTGACACACCGAGGTATGGTGTCGTCCATCACGCCGATCGCGCTACCCAGCGCAAGCGCGCAGCAGCTTGCCGCACGAAACATCGCAAGCTTGCGCAGCGGTAGTTTCAATATTTTCCAGTTGGATGCGACCGCTTACCCGGGCAATAGCGGTGGCCCCGTGTTTGACACAGAGACGGGCGAAGTGATGGGTGTCATCAATATGGTATTTGTCAAGGGCACCAAAGAGTCCGCGCTGACCAACCCAACCGGCATCAGCTATGCCATACCGTCAAAATATGTTTTGCAGTTATTGCAGCGGCGCAAGGTTGATTGACATTTGCTATGGAAATATTTGCTATACATTCAATGAAGACGAGATCTAAAGGCCAATTTCGCATATGAAAAAGCACTTGAACCCTGTGCTACCCAGGTCTTTTCTCTCGTACCGTACGAGGGCGTCTTCGTGGTATTTTGACGCTTTGGCATCCGCCGCTATTGTCACTGAGCCGTTCGTCAACAAAGCCGCCAGCGAGGCAACCCACAACGGATTGAACTAAAATCGGGACGTCATCAGTTCAGTCTCCCAGAAACTGCGTCGCGTGGGCCAGATCTTCGTGGGTCGTTCCGGCTTGAAGTGCACCCACAAACTTGCGCCAAGCCAGATCTGGCTCATCCAGCTTAAACCCATACGTACCGCCTTCGCCCTTGTGCCTTGAGCGGGTCACCATGGCCCGCACGGCAGACTTTTCGTTGCTCCCAAGTTGGACGATCGCCTCGCCCCAGACTCGCTCGGGAAGATCTTGCTTGGTATACGCAAGAAAACCCGTTTCCGACAGTTCGACAACCCGAAGACGTGCGCTAGTAGTCCCGCCAGCACCAGGATACAAAAACTCTGCGGGACAAATAAGTGAATATCGGAGGTGTTTGCGCTGGCCGATCTGTGAGTCCTGGCCATCCTCCAATGGCGGCAAGACTTTGGCATAGTCCTCATTGTTGTAAATATCGCGGAGCAGGCGCCGCTGGTGCGGCCCTAAATTGGCCAAACCACTGGTGCATTGGTTGAAAAAATAGTCCAACAACTCAGGCGTCATCACCGGATCGTTGGTCGTGAAGTACCTGCGATTGGGCATGATGACGTTCTTCAGCCGGGACTTATTGAAAAAAACATGCAGGTTCTTGCGTCGTGTCCGGTTTCCGTAAAACTTCTTAAACGATGCACTGGATGTGCGCATATTCAGGCACGCGCCCACAGCGGGTGCGCCGTTGGCAAAATCGTAGTTGTCGACCTCGGCTTGCTCCAGACGTTCAAAGCACAGCAGGGCTTCGTACATCTCAATTCTGTCCGGATTGACCGCGATCACAAGATTGGCGGTGTCAAAGTAGTCCTGGCAATAGTTGTACATAAACTTCATCAGCGGGAACATGATGGAGCCACTGGTCTTTCTGAAATCGGGATGCACTGCCAGCGCCGAACCTTCAGCAATTTTTCCACCACGCGCGCGAATTTCATGAAGGTCAAACGCCGACTGCAACGGAAATCCGAAGGTACTTTCACGAATCAAGGACAAGGTTCCTACCACCTTGCCGTCAAATTTTGCGCAGAGTGTGGTGGTAGTGGGAAGCGCGTGATAAATCGTCGCACGCATTCCGGAAGGGTCGGGTTTCATATATCCAGCCCCAACATAGGCGTCATGCAAAAGCCTGAAGCACGCTTCCAACTCTTCTTTAGTGTCGGCAATCTTGAGTACCAGACGCTCATCGGGATGAGGCTCGACGTCCACCAGCCATCGGGTCAATGCAAAACGCAGTGATCGCGGCAATATAGAGAACGCCGCGCGCATGCCGCGGTGCCATTTCCGTTTCAGTGTGGATGCAAGCGAATGTTTCATGGATGTCCAATTTTGGAGCGTGAAGTCTTCAAAACTCTATGTATAGGCCTGTATTAAACTGCAGGAATGGAAAACGATGCGAGGCTTCGTGCCCGTGTAACGAGCGTTTTGCGTGCTAGTAGCGTATTCGGCACGTTGGATGATGCCGTTGTACAAGATTTGGCTGATGTTCTGTCGCTCCAGACCGTGCGTGGGGGAGAAGCAGTAGTCCGCGAAGGCGATACCTCCAACAGCATGCTGTTTGTCATCAGTGGGGCTCTGCGTATTTCCCGCCGCGATGATTCAGGGCATCTGCTGCTTTTCAACGAATTGCGTCCGGGCGCGAGCTTTGGCGAGGCAGGCCTCATTCTCCAGCAGCCTCGCGCAGCCGACGTCAGTGCTTTACGTGACTCCACTTTGGCGGTCCTCAACCGAAAAGACTATGAGGCACTGCTCACCCGCCATCCCCTAGCACTGAATCGGGTCTTTGTCCACGCGATATACAACTACCTACGGCATACCGTCCAAACGACCCATCGCCACGCCGAATCGGTCGTAGTGGTCCCGTTGAGCCACGATGAAGATGCTCTACAGGTCGCCAGGGGACTGGCCGCCGCGTTTGCAAAAATGGGTTCAACGCACCGACTATCGCTGGCCGAGAACAACGCCTTCGCCCATGCTGGTGGCGACCAATATAGCGATGAAGTCGCCCGACAGGAAAAACTCGAGAGCGAGTTCGACTACCTTGTGTACGAAACAGGCGTCGGCACTTCTGCCTGGACGCAGCGCGCGTTCAGGCAGGCGGATCAAGTTGTTTTTGTCGCTTCCACCAAATCGCCCCATGACTTGGGCGTACTGGAGCGACAACTGATCAACGAACCGGGGTACGCCATGAAGCGGCGCCATTTGGTGGTGCTCCATCCCCCGGATACTGTCTATCCATCCGCCATGCGAAGCTGGGCCGATGGCCGAGATATAGAGCGCATCTACCCTACGCGTTGCGACCACGCCGGGGACTATGAGCGACTGTCCCGGTTTCTCACGGGTAAAGCGGTGGGCATTGTCCTGGGGGGTGGCGGCGCACGCGGATTCGCGCATTTGGGCGTGCTGAAAGCACTGCACGAAGCAAGCATCTCCATTGATCTGATTGGAGGCAACAGCATGGGGGCGCTGATTGGGGCGCAGTACGCCTGTGATGTGCCACTGGACGAGATACGCAAGCGCACCCAAACATTTGCAGCCGGCGGCGAGCGACCCACATTGCCCCTCATTTCCCTGGTTTCGGGCAACCGTGTCCGACGTGACCTCATCAAAATGTTTGGTGATTTGCAGGTGGACGGTCTCTGGCGCCCTTTTTTTGCGGCGGCGTGCAACCTGACCAAAGGGCGCACCACAGTACAGGAAACAGGCCCCTTGTGGCGTGCCGTATTGGCCAGCAACTCGCCTGCCGGACTATTTCCTCCGGTGCTGATTCAAGGAGACCTGCTGGTTGACGGTGCCATCCTGGAAAACGTTCCTGTAGCCGCTATGCGCATGCGCTTGGGGACGGCACTGGAGAAGCGTCGTGGCAATGGAACCATCATTGCCGTGGATGTGGATGTTCAGGAAGAACTGGGTGCACCCATCGATCTGTCCCGATTGTCCGTATGGAGCACATTAAAAGGCTTTGCCTCCCCCGGGGCCAAGCGCACCCCATCCATCGGCCAGATCATGTACAGAGCGGGCCACATCGGCGGGCTCAATCAACGCGCACTGGCGATTGGCCAATCAGACCATTACCTTGAACCGTCGGTAGGTCACTTCCCCCTGATGGGCTACCGCAGCGCGGCCGAGATTGCCGAAGTGGGATACCGCTACACCATGGACCAGATGACCCGATGGGCCCGGTGACATCCTCCCATGCGGACGGCGAAGCCCTTGACTTGTCTGCGAGCCAGCGCGAAGTGTGGCTTGACCAGCGCGCTTGGCCTGGCAGTACACACCTCTACATAGGGGGGGTAGCCTACCTGGAGGGCTCCCTGGATGTTGCGCAACTTCTTGCAGCGCTGGAGTTGGTTGTAGCCGAAAGTGATGCACTGCGTTTGGTACCGCATGAAGACGGTTCGCAAACCCTGCTGAAAAGCATCGCACTGCCGATCGAGATTTTCGACTTGCCCCGTGATGCTGACTTGCATGTCGAAGCCAATGCCTGGTGGAATCAAAAAATCCAGAAACCATTTGCATGGGATGGCAGTCCGCCCTGGCGCTTTGCGGTGTGGCATGGCGCCAACGGGCACCATGCGATTGTCATGCAGTACCACCACCTCATCATGGACGGCTGGGGTACCGCGCTGCTCATTCAGCGATGGAGTGCGCTCTACAACGGGCTGTCAAGCCGCGAGGCAGCCGCTCCTACTGCCGCTGCGAACTATTGCAGCTTTATAGAGGAATCCACCGCCTACACAAATTCACCAGCATTCCAGACCGATGGCCACTATTGGCTATCGCAGATGCCCGCGCTGCAACCCACGTTGGTAGACAGGCCCGTTGCGGCGGATACGGCGGGTCTGCCAGTGGCATGTATGGGACACGTATCGGTTCCCGTCGCAGACTATGAAAACCTCAAGGCTTGCGCAACGCAGCACAACAGCACGGCATTCAACTACTTTCTGGCTGCAATGGTGGTGTACTTTTCTCGAACTACCAACCGGCAAACTGTCGTGTTGGGAGTGCCGAGTCTGAACCGTGTGGGGCGACGCTACCGTAGTACCTTGGGCATGTTTGTTGGCGTGTTTCCGGTCAGCGTCACGGTCACCCCGGGCATGACAGTAGAAGCTCTGTTGAGTGCTATCGGACTTGTCATGCGCGGCGCGTTGCGGCATGCGCGTTACCCGCTGAGCGAGATGGGGCGGGCTCTGAAAGTAATGCAGCACGGGCGCGATGGGTTATTCGATGTCCTCCTGTCCTTCGAGCGTCAGGACTACGACTTGGCTTTTGGCGATGCCCGCATGGAGGAATCGCGGCAATTGTTTTGTGGCAGGGCACGTTACCCACTGAGCGTCACAGTCTGCGAGTTTCAGACAGATCAGGATCTTGAAATCGTTCTGGAGGGAAGTTCTGCCTGTTTCGAGGCCTTGGAGATTGCCCGATTGGGACAGCGACTCTGGCAACTTGTGCGCTCCATGATGGCATCACCAGACCAACCACTGGACGCCCTGTCACTGCTGACCGAGTCGCAGTTGGCCCTGGCGCAGGGGTTGCACCATACGACGGTATGGCACGATGAAACGAAGCCCTACATTGCCCAGTTTGAGTCGCAATCACGGTTGACCCCTGAAAAGGTTGCCTTGGTCTGGGACGCAGGCACCATGACCTACGCCGAGTTGGACCAACGGGCAAACCGGTTGGCACACCGGCTCGTGGCGCTGGGGGCCGGCCCTGAAAAGATCGTGGCAATTGCCATGCACCGATCAGCAGAACTGGTGGTTGCCATTCTGGCGGTGTCCAAAGCGGGGGCCGCGTTCTTGCCCGTCGACCCCGATGCCCCGCTGGCGCGCCTATCCGACATTCTGGAAGAGGGCGGCGCCATGGCCTTGGTCATACAAGAGCAAAGCCTGGAGCGTCTGGCGCCCGTCCACCCCAAAATCGTGTTCGCAACCTGGCACGACACAGTTGCCGACGATGCACCGCCGCCCCTGCCCACGCAGGTGCATCCGCAGGCACTGGCGTACGTGCTCTTCACCTCGGGGTCCACCGGGCGGCCAAAGGGCGTGATGGTGGAACATGCCAGCCTCTCCCGAAGATTGCTGTGGTTATCCAGAGCCTATGGGATTGGCCCCGAAGACCGCTCGGCATTGGGCACGCAAATCACCTTTGACCCGTCATTGATCGAGCTGTGCCTGCCGCTGATTGCGGGAGCCAGTGTGGCACTGCCTCCTCCTGGACGCCTGCTGCCAGAAACGCTTGCGGATTTCGCGATTCGCCATGCGGTCACCTTCATTGCCTTTGTTCCATCCACCTTGACCCGGTTTTTGGATAGGGCGCAAGGCCAGCCGAGTCTGAAATTGCGCGTTGCGTGCTGTGGCGGGGAAGTGTTGCCCGCTGATTTGGTCAACCGGTATCTGAAAGGCACCCAGGCAAGACTCTTCAATGTGTATGGGCCCACTGAAGGCTGCATCTTTGCAACCGCTTGGGAGTGCGTCGCCAGCCCCACGGGAAGTGCACTGCCTCTTGGCCTGCCAGTCGACGACACCTGCATCTATGTGCTCGACGCGAATCTTCTTCCGGTGCCCCTGGGTGTTCCCGGCGAAGTTTTTATCGGTGGAACGGCACTCGCTCGGGGTTACGTCAACCGGCCGGACCTGGACAACGAAGCTTTTCTACCGGATCCTTTTCGGCCCGGTGCCCGTATGTATCGCACCGGGGACCGGGGATGGCTAGCAGAAGACGGCACTCTGCACTTCCTGGGCAGGCTGGATCGACAGGTCAAACTCCGCGGGTACCGCATCGAGCTCGGTGAAATCGAAGCGGCATTGCTCAGCATAGAGGGAGTGCTACAGGCTGCTGTCAAAGTCCTGCGTAGGAAGGGCAAGCCGGTCCTCCACGCATGGGTGGCGACCTCCAGCGAGCACGGCGCGGACACCCTGCAAAGACTCTTGCGGGTCAGGCTGCCGGACTACATGATTCCAGGGGGAATCAGTGTCTTGCCGGAGTTGCCGATAACCACCAACGGAAAAACAGACTACGCCGCTCTGCCGGAGCCTTCCGTTGCATTCGCTCCGCAAGAAGTGCGACAAGCCAGAAATGATCGGGAGCGGCAGGTCCTGGCCCTATGGGAAGATGTACTGGATGTTCGCCCCTTGGGGGTCCAGGACAACTTCTTTGATGTGGGCGGGGACTCGCTGGCCGCGGTCACTATTCTGGCCAGTGTGGAGAAATTGCTTGGAGTCCCTGTGCCGTTGTTTCTGCTTACCGAGAATCCCACGGTCGAGCAACTGGTCCTGGCATTGCAGCAACCCATTGCGCCCCCCAGTCCGGTTGTGAATCTCAGCGCACCCTCCAACCGGGTCCCCATCTTCATTGCGGCATCGGGACACGGCGATCTGATGCGGTTTCAGGCTCTAGCCCGGGCGCTGCAGGACAGCTGCGACGTGCGTATGTTGCAGCCACCGGTCGGACCATCATTCACCACGGTTTCGCAGTTGGCAAGTTTCTACGCGGATCTGATCGAGTCACAGGGCGTGTTGCCAGGCTTTGTAGCGGGATTTTCCGTGGGGGGCATCGCGGCACTGGAAACCGCCTGCGCCCTGCAGCAACGCGCCCTTCCCATTCAGGGACTTGTGTTGATTGACACACTGTATCCGAGGGCCATGTGGGGGGGAACCCTGTTCTGGCGCTTGTTTGTGTGGCTTGTGAGAACGCTCCGTTTGGGCGCGTTGACCATGAATGGACGGCGTCTGGACGCGCTGGTGAATGATGCCGCACTGGTGGGGCAAGTGATGGCCATGGCAGGCTATCGTCCGCAGGCATTTGAAGGGCGAACGCTACTGATCAAGACTTCGGGCCTGGCACGATGGGACTGGCTTTTCTTCGCCCCCTGGAGAAAGCTGCTGAAAAATCGCCTGTCGGAGCGATTGACTCCCGGGCTGCATGGATCCATTTTTGAAGCCAGACAAATCGCGGCGCTTGCAGCTCTGATTCGGGATGCGGTCAGTTCCAGTTGGCAGCCAAAGTAAGGCAGATCCGGGAAAGCCACATGGATCCAATCCCTACACCGCTACATGGCCTTGCATCCCGGCAATTGCGCTTCAAACTGGCGGCCATGGTGGTGGTGGTCCTGGCCATTGTCGTGCTGGCACTGGCTTGGTCATTCTCATCACTTCGGGAGTGGCTCGATGTGGACCGCATCGTTTTGGCGCTGCGCCAGTTAGCCAGTGGTCATGGCCTGTTGGTTGCGACATTGGCCTTCGCCGTTGCGCTGGTAGTCGCGGTTCCGTTGACCTTTTTGACACTGGTGGTCGTCGTCGCGTTTGGTCCGTGGGCCGGCTTTGTCTGCGCGATGGCCGGGGCGCAGGCTGGTGCCTTGTGCAGCTATGGCCTGGGTGCGGCGCTGGGTCGGGACATCGTGCGAAAGCTCGGGGGCAAGCGGGTCAATCGCGTCAGCCAGAAGCTGGCCCAGCGCGGCCTGTTGGCGGTAATTGCCATTCGCATGGTGCCGGTGGCACCCTTTGCCGTGGTCAACGTGATTGCGGGAGCCTCCCACATCCGCTTGCGCGACCTTCTGCTCGGTACCCTGCTGGGCATGGCCCCGGGCACCCTGGCCATCGCCGTATTTGTCGAGACCATACTGGATGCCATGCGCCATCCGAGCCCGAGCAGTGGCATTGCAGTGGTGTTCACCGTGGCATTGATAGCCGCCGGCGTCTGGCTGGCACGAGCCTGGTTTCGTAGAACCGAAACCCGCGACTGACCTAAAACGGGATATCGTCATCCATATCATCAAAACCGCTGGCCGGCCGCGGTGGCGGCGCCTGGCGGGGTGCCGGGGCCGCAGCTGCTGGACGGGGTGCGGCAGCGGCCGGCGCCATGCGGCGCGGTGCCGGTGCACCACCACCCTCATCACCGTCGCCGGGGCCACCCATGCCTTCACGTCCACCCAACAACTGCAGCTCGGTGGCAATGATGTCGACGGTGTTTTTCTCGACTCCGGCCTGGTCGGTGTACTTGCCGTATTTCAGGCGGCCTTCCACGTAAATGGGGCGGCCCTTGCGGACGTATTCGCCGGCGATCTCGGCCAGGCGGTCATAAAAGGTGACGCGGTGCCATTCGGTGGATTCAATGCTCTCGCCGGTGTTCTTGTCTTTGCGCCGGGTGCTGGTGGCCACACTCACGTTGGCCACGGCCTGGCCGGAGGGCAGATAACGGATTTCGGGGTCGCGGCCGCAATTGCCGACCAGAATGACTTTGTTTACGGATGCCATGGTGTTCCTAAGGAGTTTTTTGAGGCTGTGCCGGGAATGACGGGAGTTTATCCGGCCTTGGGCGTCGGTGACACAGCATGCGCCTTGGGTGTCTGCATGGGCCAGGCCACTACCAGCCAAGCCAGCATGGCCACGGCGCAGACGCCAAACAGCATTTGTGGGCCATAGCCTTTAACCAACCACCCGCCCAGTGCACCGCCGGTAAAGAAACCCAGCGACTGCAAACTGTTGTACACACCCAGCGCCGTGCCGCGCGCACCCGCAGGTGCCACGCGCGAAGCCATGCTGGGCTGGCTGGCTTCGAGCACGTTGAAGCCGCAAAAAAATACAAACAGCAATAGCGCCAGCCCGGTCAGGGTGGGCACGCCAGTCGCCACAGCCAGCAGACCCATTTGCACCAGTGCAATCAAGCCCACGGAGCACAAGAACACGGCGCGAAGGTAACCGCGCTTCTCCAGTGGGAACAAGGTCGCGCCCATGACAAAGAATGAGCCCAGCACCGCAGGCAAATAGACCCACCAGTGATGGTCTTTGGGTAACCCGGCCTGCACCAGCATGGCGGGCAACGCCACCCACATGGCCAACTGCACGGCGTGCAGCATGAACACGCCAAAATTGAGCCGCAACAAGGCGGGCAGCCTCAACACGGCTGCCAGACTGGCGCCCAGCTTGGCGGGCAACTCTTCGGCGTGCTTGGCGGGCTCGGAGGGAACCCACCACAGCACGACGGCAATACCCGAAACAGCCAGGACGGCAGTCAGTGCGAACAAGCCATTCAAGCCCAGCACAGCATTGAGCAACGGCGACAACACCAGAGATACAGCAAACATCAACCCAATACTGGCCCCCACCATGGCCATGGCCTTGGTACGCACCACGTCGCGCGTCTGGTCAGCCAGCAAGGCAGTCACGGCCGCCGAAATGGCGCCAGCGCCCTGCAGGGCACGCCCAGCCACCAGCCAACCCATAGTGGGCGCCAGCGCGGCCAGAATGCTGCCCGCAGCAAAGATGACCAGGCCAATCACCATGACCCGCTTGCGACCAAAGCGGTCCGACGCAACGCCAAACGGAATTTGCAAAAAACCCTGTGTCAAGCCATAAATGCCCATGGCAAGGCCAACCAGCGCCGGGTCGTCCCCACCGGGGTATTTGCGAGCTTCGAGCGAAAACACGGGCAACACAAGGAACAGGCCCAGCATGCGAAAAGCGAAGATCAGCGCCAGCGACGCACTGGAGCGACGCTCTTGCGGCGTCATGGTGGTGGAACTGGGCGCAGCCCCGGCGGCCGGAATCGGTATCGAAGAGGAAGACAAGGCGGTTAATCGTGGGCTGGCAAAGAGGGCTCCATTGTCGCGCATCCCCCAAGTCTGACGATGCGCTCGGTGGAAGCCGGCGCGCTGACCAGCTTGCCCGATGGCCGCCGGGGCCGCCGCACCAGTTCACCACCGCAATTGGGGCACTTGCCCGCTAGTGGCCCCTCGGCACACGCGACGCAGAAGGTGCACTCAAATGAGCAGATGCGGGCGTCCAGGGATTCTGGCGGCAGGTCCTTGTTGCAGCATTCGCAGTTGGGTCGCAGGTCTAACATGGCGGTAGCCCTCGTATTAATTGGATTGTCTGCTATCAAATTTGATACTGAATTGTATTCACCCATCCCACGTCCATATCCCGCGACAAAGCAAAATCGTTGCCCTGTAGTTGGTAAAGTTCCTGCATTCTCGGGCAATGATCCAGCTGCGGACATTCACCGGACAATAGGCCCATGACCCGCATCGCCGTCATCGACTTCGAAACCACCGGCCTGTCCCCCGCCATGGGCGACCGCGCCACCGAGGTGGCCATCGTGATGCTGGAATGTGGCGAGGTCGTGGACCGTTTCCAGAGCCTGATGAACGCGGGGGTGCGGATTTCGTCCTTCATCGAATCGTTCACCGGCATCAGCAACGCTATGGTCCAGGCCGCACCGCCGGTATCCGAGGTCATGGCGGCGGCCAGCCGCTTTGTCGGCGACGCGCCCATGGTGGCGCACAACGCATCGTTTGACCGGCGCTACTGGGCTGCCGAACTGGCGCGCCTGGACTTGCCCGCACCACAACCCTTTGCCTGCACGGTGCTGCTGTCGCGCCGGCTCTACCCCGAGGCCCGCAGCCACTCGCTCGGTGCCATGGCCGCCCTGCATCAGTTGCCCAGCGCCGGTCGTGCCCACCGGGCACTGGCGGACGCCGAAGTAGCTGCCGCGCTGCTCAAGCGCATCCAGGCCGATCTGTGCCAGCGCTTTGACCTGCCCGAAGCCCGGCACCCGCTGCTGATGAAGGTGCAGTCCAGCCCCAAACACGCAATGGCAGCCGTCGTTAAGAAATACACAGCGACTGCATAGCTAAGGACCGAAGGCGGGAGCGGGGCAAGGGCTGGGGGCGATTTCAAAAAAGCGCAGCGTATGAGCCCCTGGCCCTTGCCCCGCTCCCGCCGGGCGAACACCAGGCAGTTCCTGGCCCCGCCTCCCGTCATGCGAGCATCCACCAACAGCGCCAGGAAATAGCGCCGGTAACGGTGCATTGGCCGGATCAGCCAACAGTCACTATCATGGTGGGTTTCCCCAAACGCGGCTCAACACCTCTTCAATCAGCGGGTCCCACCTTGAATTCCACTCCCGACAGCACCTCCGTGCCCCATGACCCGCAAGGCACCTACCTGGCCCGGGCATTGCAGCAACAGACCATCAGCATCCGGGGTGCGCGCACCCACAATCTGAAGAACATCGACCTGGACATCCCGCGCAACCAGCTCGTGGTCATCACGGGCCTCTCCGGTTCCGGCAAGTCCAGCCTCGCCTTTGATACGCTGTACGCTGAGGGCCAGCGCCGCTATGTGGAGAGCCTGTCTACCTACGCGCGCCAGTTTTTGCAACTGATGGACAAGCCTGACGTGGATGTGATCGAGGGCCTGTCGCCCGCCATCTCCATTGAGCAAAAAGCCACCAGCCACAACCCGCGCTCTACGGTGGGCACCGTGACCGAAATTCACGACTACCTGCGTTTGTTGTTTGCTCGTGCCGGCACACCCTATTGCCCCGACCACAACTTGGCTTTACAAGCGCAGACCGTGAGTCAAATGGTCGATGCTGTTTTGGAATTGCCCGAAGACACGCGCCTCATGATCGTGGCGCCCATTGCACGCGAACGCAAAGGCGAGTTTGAAAAAGTCTTTGAGCAAATGCAAGCGCTGGGTTATGTGCGCTTTCGCATCAACGGCGAAACCTTCGAAGTGGAAAACTTGCCCACCTTGA
>CAINUX010000276.1 GCA_903853895.1 uncultured beta proteobacterium
CGCTGAAAAGGCCAAGATCGAGCTGTCCAGCAGCGCCCAGACCGACATCAACCTGCCCTACGTGACGGCTGATGCCTCCGGCCCGAAACACTTGAACATCAAGCTGACCCGCGCCAAGCTGGAAAGCCTGGTCGAAGAGCTGATCGAGCGCACCATTGCCCCTTGTCGCACCGCCATCAAAGATGCGGGCGTCAAAGTGACCGACATCCATGACGTGATCCTGGTCGGCGGCATGACCCGCATGCCCAAAGTGCAGGAGAAGGTCAAAGAGTTGTTCGGCAAGGAGCCGCGCAAGGACGTGAACCCCGACGAAGCCGTGGCGGTTGGCGCAGCCATCCAGGGCCAGGTGCTGTCCGGTGACCGCAAGGACGTGTTGCTGCTCGACGTGACCCCCCTGTCGCTGGGTATCGAGACCATGGGTGGCGTGATGACCAAGATGATCACCAAGAACACCACGATCCCGACGAAGTTCGCGCAGACCTTCTCAACGGCGGAAGACAACCAGCCAGCAGTGACGATCAAGGTGTTTCAGGGTGAACGCGAAATCGCCGTGGGCAACAAGATGCTGGGCGAATTCAACCTGGAAGGCATTCCCCCATCGGCCCGCGGTACACCGCAAATTGAAGTGTCGTTTGACATCGACGCCAACGGCATTCTGCACGTCGGTGCCAAGGACAAGGGCACCGGCAAAGAAAACAAGATCACCATCAAAGCCAACTCCGGTTTGTCGGAAGCCGAAATCCAGCAAATGGTGAAAGATGCCGAACTGAATGCTGCTGACGACAAGAAGAAAGTCGAACTGGTGCAATCCAAGAACCAGGCTGATGCCAGCATCCACAGCGTGAAGAAGAGCCTGACCGAGTACGGTGACAAGCTCGACGCCAGCGAGAAGGAAAAAATCGAAGCCGCGATCAAGGACCTGGAAGACGCCATCAAGGGCGACGACAAGGCGGCGATTGACGACAAGAACACCGCGCTGATGTCGGCCAGCCAGAAGCTGGGCGAAAAAATGTACGCCGACATGCAGGCCAAGCAAGCTGCCGAAGGCGGAGCACAACCCACCGGTGGCGAACAGCCACAGGCTGCTGCAGGCAGCGGATCATCGACACACGCCGCGGACGACAACGTGGTGGATGCCGAAGTCAAGGAAGTCAAGAAGGGCTAAATCGCACACGCTTTGCGTGCTGATTTGGCGCGCCGCGCCCGAAAGATTCGTCAAGAATCGTCGGCGCGGCGTTTTGCATAACGTTTGCGCTAACAATTAAAGACCAACAATGTCTGGCAACCATGGCTAAAAGAGACTTTTACGAAATTCTGGGCGTCCCCAAGAACGCCTCAGACGAAGACATCAAGAAGTCTTATCGCAAGCTCGCGATGAAACACCACCCTGACCGCAACCAGGGTGACTCCGGCAAGGTGGCCGAAGACAAATTCAAGGAAGCCAAGGAAGCGTACGAGATGCTGTCAGACCCGCAAAAACGCGCGGCCTACGACCAGCACGGGCACGCCGGTGTCGACCCCAATATGCGAGGCCCTGGCGGCGAAGGATATGGTGGTTTTGCCGAAGCCTTTGGCGACATCTTTGGTGACATGTTTGGCCAGCAGCGCGGTGGGCGTCCCGGTGCCGGTGGCCGCCAGGTCTTCCGAGGCGGCGACCTGAGCTACGCCATGGAAGTGACGCTGGAAGAAGCGGCGCGCGGCAAGGACGCCCAGATTCGCATCCCGAGCTGGGACTCTTGCGAAATCTGCAAAGGCAGCGGTGCCAAGCCTGGCACCCAGGTCAAGACCTGCGGCACCTGCAGCGGCTCCGGCTCGGTGCAGATGCGCCAAGGTTTTTTTAGCGTGCAGCAAACTTGCCCCACCTGCCGTGGCACCGGTAAGGTCATACCCGAGCCTTGCATGGGCTGCCATGGCCAGGGCAAGGTCAAGAAACAAAAGACGCTGGAAGTCAAAATTCCAGCCGGCATCGACGGCGGTATGCGCATCCGCAGTACGGGCAACGGCGAGCCCGGCACCAACGGCGGACCGGCCGGCGACCTGTACATCGAGATCCGGCTCAAGAAGCACGACATCTTCGAACGCGATGGCGATGACCTGCACTGCTCGGTGCCCATCAGCATGGCCACGGCTGCGCTGGGCGGCGAGATTGACGTGCCGACCCTTGCCGGCAAGGCCGCCATCGACATCCCCGAAGGCACACAGACCGGCAAGCAGTTCCGCCTGCGCGGCAAGGGCATCAAGGGCGTGCGCGCCAGCTACCCCGGCGACCTGTATTGCCACATCGCCGTGGAAACGCCGGTCAAGCTCAGCGAGCACCAGCGCCGCCTGTTGCGCGAACTGGACGAGTCTCTGAAAAAAGGCGGCAACAAACATTCGCCAACAGGGGACAGCTGGACCGACAGACTGAAGAGCTTCTTCAGTTGATACGTGTCAATAGTTTCGAATAGAGAGTGCCCAAACGGTGCCGCCCGGTCTATAAAGGACTCGGCGGCATTTTCATTTGAAGGAGGCATGCAATGGGTGTCAACATCACATTTCTGGGCGGTGCCAACACTGTTACCGGCTCCAAGTATCTGGTGCGCCACGATGGCCACAGCCTTCTCATTGATTGCGGCCTGTTCCAGGGCTACAAACAACTGCGGCTGCGCAACTGGACCCCACTACCAGTGGCACCGGATGCCGTGGGCGCCGTTGTGCTGACCCATGCCCACCTGGACCACAGCGGCTATTTGCCCCTGCTGGTCAAGGAAGGATTTGCCGGCAAGGTGTTTGCAACGTCCGGCACTCAGGCCCTGTGCAAGATCCTGCTGCCCGACAGCGGCCACATCCAGGAAGAAGACGCGGCCTTCGCCAACCGCCACGGCTTCTCCAAGCACGCCCCCGCCCTGCCCCTGTACACCCGCCAGGACGCGCTGGACTGCCTGCCGCTGATCAAGGCCGTCGACATGGGCAAGACCTTTCAGCCCATTCCCGGCTGGCGGGTAACTTTCAGCCCCGCGGGTCACATCCTGGGTGCCGCCAGCGTGCTGCTGGAAGTGGCCGGGCGGCGCATTTTGTTCTCGGGTGACCTGGGGCGGCCCGACGACTCCGTCATGTACCCGCCTGCGCCACCACCGGCTGCCGACACGGTGCTGATCGAATCCACCTACGGCGACCGCCAGCACCCGGCAGAAAACCTGGTCGACGAACTTGGCGTAGCGTTGCACAAACTCGCCGCGCGCGGTGGTGTCGCCGTCGTGCCGGTGTTTGCCGTGGGGCGTGCGCAGGCCGTGTTGCTCGCCATCGCGCAGCTCAAGGCCAGTGGCAAGATCCCGCACGCGTTGCCCATTTTTCTGGACAGCCCCATGGCGGTCCACACCACCCATCTGTTCGAGGGGCACCAGAGAGAGCACCGCCTGGACGCGAAGCAAGCCCATGCCATGACCCACTGCGCCACCATGGTCAACAGCACCGACGAATCCAAGGCCCTGGCGTCGCGCCACGGCCCCATGGTCATCCTGTCGGCCAGCGGTATGGCCACCGGCGGGCGTGTGCTGCACCACCTGGAGCACCACGCGGGCAACCACCGCAACATGATCATCCTGACCGGCTACCAGGCCCCCGGCACCCGTGGTGCCACCCTGGCCAGCGGTGAGAAGAGCGTTCGCATCCACGGCCGCGATGTGGCGGTCAACGCCGAGGTGGTGCAGCTGCAATCGGCATCCGCCCATGCCGATGCTGGGCAACTGCTGCACTGGCTGCGTAGCATGCCGGCACGCCCCGACCAGGTGTATGTGGTGCATGGCGACCTGTCCGCGTCCGACACCTTGCGGGCTCGCATTGAGCATGACCTGGGCTGGCGGGCGCTGGTGCCCGAGCATGGGTCCACGTGGCCGTGCTAGGCTTGAGTTGCTATTGAAATAGTAGCTGCTTACCCAATAATCACGTGGGCTGGAGGCAGCATGGCACGACCGTTGCTAGTTAGCGAACATGCTAATGGAGCCATCCCCCTTTTCCTTCGCCCACAACAAGGGGACAAGTTCCCTTTGGCAACACCAGCTCAATTTGTTGCTGGATTCCACGGGCGAGGGCATTTTTGGCATCGACCTGGATGGACACTGTGTTTTCATCAACCGGGCGGGTGCCAGCATGCTGGGCTGGGATGCGGCCGACGTGTTGGGGCAGAACATGCACGAGCTGACCCACCACTCGCATGCCGACGGCTCGCATTATCCAGACACCGAGTGCCCCATTTTCAATGCCTTTCGCCAGGGTCTGGCGTGCCGGATTGACACCGAGGTGTTCTGGCGCAAGGACCACACCTCGTTCGCCGTTGAATACTCCAGCTACCCCATCATCGATGGTCAGGAGGTGCGTGGCGCGGTCATTACCTTTGTCGATATCACCGCACGTCGGCAGGCAGCCAAGGACCTGCAACAGGCCAACGCGAGCCTTGCCCGGGCCAATGACGAGCTGGAATTGCGGGTCGGCGCGCGCACCCGTGAGCTGTCGGCTGCCTTGGGCCAGTTGCGCGAACTCGCCGCCTACTCAGAAACGATACGTGAGGAAGAGCGAACCCGCATCGCCCGCGAGGTGCATGACGAGCTGGGCAGCCTGCTGGTGGCGCTCAAGATGGACGTCAACTGGATGGACAAGCGCCTGGCCGAACAGCAGCAGCGCAGCACGCTTGAAGCACAGTCTATGCGTGACCGCCTGCGCGACAAGTGCCAGAGCATGAGCCGCCAAATTGAGAACGCGGTGGTCAATGTGGGCCGCATCATCACCGATCTGCGCCCCAGCATCCTGGACCACCAAGGTTTATGGGCCGCGCTGGAATGGCAGGCGCACGAGTTTGCGCAGTCGGCAGAGCTGTCGCTGGACTGGCGCATGGTGGGCACCGAACACATCGAACTGCCGGAAAATCTGGCCATGGCCGTGTTTCGCATCTTCCAGGAAATGCTCAGCAACGTGGCACGCCACGCCCGAGCAACTCACATTTTGGTCACTGTTGAAGTGAGCAATGACGCGCTCAATGTCCTGGTGCGCGACAACGGCTGTGGCGCACCTGCCGAGGCATTTGACGCGGCAACCGCCTACGGTGTGATGGGCATGCGCGAACGCGCCCGCCACCATGGCGGGCGCCTCTCCATCACCAGCCAAATCGGCCAGGGCTCCCTGTTCCAGCTGCGCATACCGTTGCAGCACGCCTACTGCGGGCACAGCACATGATCCGGTTACTCCTGGGTGACGACCACCGCATCGTGCGCGAAGGCCTCAAGCAGATTTTGGCCGACGCACCAGATGTGTGCATTGCCGGAGAGGCTCAAAGCGGCACCGAGGTGCTGGACCAGGTGCGTACATTGGGCGGGAGCAACGGCCTGGATCTGGTGCTGCTGGACATTGCCATGCCCGGCGCTGACGGGCTGGAGGTTCTTCAAACCTTGCGGCGTGAATACCCCACACTGCCGGTGCTGATGCTCAGCACCTACCCGGAAAAGCAATACGCCGTGCGATGCATCAAGCTGGGGGCCGCGGGCTACTTGAACAAGAGCGCCGACCCGGACGATATGGTGGCAGCCGTTCGCAAGGTCGCGGGCGGAGGTATGTATGTCACCCCCGCCACGGCAGAGGCCCTGGCCGCCACCGTCGGTGCGGTCGCATCGCGCAGCGGGGCGGGCGGTGTAGAAGCGCTGTCGCACCGGGAACACCAGGTGTTTCGCTTACTCACCACCGGCCACACGGTGAGCGAAATTGGTGCACAGCTCAAACTGGCCCCTAATACCGTCAGCACCTACCGCGCCCGGATTCTTGAAAAGACGGGGGCCAAGAACGATGTGGAGCTGGCACTTTTCGCAGAACGCCAGACCCGGCCGGCTCTGACAGCGCCAAAAGCTGCAATTTTGTAGGGTTGGCCCTACACGGCGTCGTAGAGCGTGGGGCGAATTGCAGACCCCGGCGTGCAAAGCACAAAACTGGCCCGTACCTTGCTGAGTGACAGACATCACTTCACCGAGGTACACCATGTCCGAATTCTTCTCTCCCTATGATGCCGACCGTCCCCTGATGCTCAAGTGCAGCTGCGGCCGTGAACACTCGGTGGCTGACCACCAGGCCGAAGTGGCCGCCGACGCCGCCGCCATCGAACTGCGCCGGCGCAGCCTGAGCAGCACGTTCGAGGCCTACAGCAACGAGTTCATTGAAGCCACGCTGGTCAAGGCCATCTTTCCGCAAGACGCCGTGCGCCGCCGCTTTCTGAAAGCCGTGGGCAAGAGCACGGCCATGGCGGCCATCGCCAGTGTGTTGCCCGTGGCCAGCATGCAGGCCATGGCACAAGAAAAGGGAGCGCTTGAAAAGACCAACCTGAAGATTGGCTTCATACCGATCACCTGTGCCACGCCACTGATCATGGCGCACCCGCTGGGCTTCTACCAGAAGCAGGGTCTCACGGTGGAAGTGACCAAGACAGCGGGATGGGCGCTGATCCGCGACAAGATGATCAACAAGGAATACGACGCCACGCACTTCCTGTCGCCCATGCCGCTGGCGATCTCCATGGGTCTGGGTTCCAACGCCACGCCCATGAATGTGGCCACCATCCAGAACGTCAATGGCCAGGCCATCACCCTGGCACTCAAGCACAAGAACAACCGCGATCCCAAGAACTGGAAGGGCTTCAAGTTTGCGGTGCCGTTTGACTATTCGATGCACAACTTCCTGCTGCGCTATTACCTGGCAGAAGCGGGCATCAACCCCGACACCGATGTGCAAATCCGCGTAGTGCCGCCCGCAGAGATGGTGGCCAACCTGAAGGCCGGCAATATTGATGGATTTCTCGGACCCGATCCGTTCAACCAGCGCGCCGTCTACGAAGAGGCCGGTTTTATCCATCTCCTGACCAAGGACCTGTGGAATGGCCACCCCTGCTGCGCCTTCGGTACCAGCGCGGAATTCATCCTGAAGAACCCCAACACCTTTGCCGCGCTGTACCGCGCAGTGTTGACGTCGGCCGCCATGGCACGCGACCCGGCCAACCGCGAACTGATCGCCAAGGTCATTGCGCCTGCGCAGTACCTGAACCAGCCCGAAGCCGTGCTGACCCAAGTGCTGACCGGGAAATTTGCCGATGGCCTGGGCAACATCAAGAATGTGCCGGACCGGGCCGACTTTGACCCCATGCCCTGGCAGAGCATGGCGGTGTGGATGCTCACGCAGATGCAGCGCTGGGGCTATGTCAAGGGCGACGTCAACTACAAGCAGATCGCCGAGAAAGTGTTCCTGTTGACCGACGCCAAGAAGCACATGAAATCGCTGGACCAGAAAGTGCCCGATGGCGCCTACCCCAAGTTCAAGATCATGGGCAAGGAGTTCGATGCCGACAAGGCCGCGGCCTACGCCAAGAGTTTTGCCATCAGTAAGGCGGCTTGAAATGGGTACCTGGCGTTCCCTCAACTTTCGTGCCGGATTGCTCTCGGTACTGATTCTGCTAGTGGTGCTCGGCATCTGGTACGCGGCCACCGGCTCCACCGCCTCTGCCACCAGTTCCGCGGGCATGACGGCCGAGCAGATCGAGTACGCCAAGATGATGGGCAAGGACCCTGGCAGCACCAAGGCAGCGGGCTTTCCCACGCTGGGGCAAATGGGCACCACCGTATGGGGTCATCTGTCCAACCCGTTCTACGACAACGGCCCCAACGACAAAGGCATTGCGATCCAGCTGGCGCACTCGTTGGGCCGCGTAGCGCTGGGCTTCGGGCTGGCCATGCTGGTGGCCATTCCCATGGGCTTTGTGATCGGCATGTCGCCGCTGCTGCGCAAGGCGTTTGACCCGTTCATCCAGGTGCTCAAGCCCATCAGTCCGCTGGCCTGGATGCCACTGGCGCTCTACACCATCAAGGACTCATCCATCAGCGGCATTTTTGTGATCTTCATCTGCTCGATCTGGCCCATGCTGGTCAACACGGCCTTTGGTGTGGCCTCGGTCAAGCGCGAGTGGCTCAACGTTGCCAGCACCCTGGAAGTCAGCTCTCTGCGCAAGGCCTTCCAGGTGATTCTGCCGGCTGCCGCACCCACCATTCTGACGGGCATGCGAATCAGCATGGGCATTGCCTGGCTGGTCATCGTGGCGGCCGAGATGCTGGTGGGCGGCACGGGCATTGGCTACTTTGTGTGGAACGAGTGGAACAACCTGTCGCTGACGAATGTGATCTTCGCCATCGTGCTCATTGGCGTAGTGGGCATGCTGCTGGACCTGGCCTTTGGCCAACTGCAAAAGGCGGTGACCTATGTGGAGTAACGCGTGATGAACGGTCTACTCAGAATTGAAAATCTTGGCAAGACCTATGTGCCGGGTAAGCCGGTGTTTGCCGACGTTTCCTTCACGCTGGAGCGCGGCGAGTTCGTTTGCATCATTGGCCATTCGGGTTGTGGCAAAACCACCGTGCTGAACGTGCTAGCCGGCTTGGACACCGCCTCCGACGGCTATGTATTCATGGACGGGCGCGAGATCTCCGGTCCCAGCCTGGAGCGGGGTGTGGTCTTCCAAAGCCATGCGCTCATGCCATGGCTCACCGTGCGGCAAAACATTGCGTTTGCCGTGGTGTCACGCTGGCCCGAATGGTCGCGCGCGCAGGTCAATGCGCAGGTGGAAAAGTTTGTCGCCATGGTGGGCCTGAGCGGCGCCATTGACAAAAAGCCCAGCCAGCTCTCCGGCGGCATGAAGCAGCGTGTGGGCATTGCGCGGGCCTTTTCCATCAGCCCCAAGATGCTGTTGCTGGACGAGCCCTTTGGCGCGCTGGACGCCCTAACGCGCGGCACCATCCAGGACGAACTGATGGGCATCGTGCGCGAGACCCAGCAAACCGTTTTCATGATCACGCACGACGTGGACGAAGCCATTCTGCTGGCCGACCGCATCCTGCTGATGAGCAATGGTGCAGAGACTGACACCGGCTACAAGCCCGGTGGTATTGCTGAAGTGGTGGTCAACCCCCTACCACGGAGTCGCAACCGCGCCGGCCTGCACCACCTGGACGGCTACTACGACCTGCGCAACCACATCGTGGACTTTTTGGTCAGCCGTGCCAAGGCCCACTAGTTTTTCTTGTTTCCTCTTTTATTCACCCCATCCACCAGGAGCCCCCTATGAACCGCTTGGAAGTCACCGAAAAAATCATCAGCACCAAAGTTGCCAAAGGCATCCAGTGGGCCGACGTCGCCAAGAAAGTTGGCCTGTCCAAGGAATGGGTCACCGCGGCCTGCCTGGGCCAGATGACGCTGGACGCGGCGCAGGCCAAGATCGTCGGCAAGATCTTCGGCCTGACCACCGAAGAACAGAAGTGGCTGCAGGTGGTGCCCTACAAAGGCTCGCTGCCTACACCGGTTCCGACCGACCCGCTGATCTATCGCTGGTATGAGATCGTCAGCGTGTATGGCTCCACCATCAAGGAACTGATCCACGAAGAGTTTGGCGACGGCATCATGAGCGCCATCGACTTCAGCATGGACATCGTGCGCCAGCCCGACCCCAAAGGTGACCGCGTCAACGTGGTGTTGTCGGGCAAGTTCTTGCCGTACAAGCAGTACTGAGCCGGACCGCGCACGCCACGATGGATGCCAAGCCGCCACTGCCGCCGTTCACCCAGGAGACTGCGGTCCAAAAGGTTCGCATGGCCGAAGACGCCTGGAATTCGCGAGACCCCGAGCGCGTAGCCCTGGTCTACACCGAAGACACCCGCTGGCGCAACCGCACCGAGTTTCCAGTCGGGCGCGAGCAGGTGCGCCAGCTGCTGGCACGCAAGTGGACCAAGGAGCTGGACTATCGCCTGATCAAGGAACTGTGGGCCTTTGCCGGCAACCGCATTGCCGTGCGCTTTGCCTACGAATGGCACGATGACTCGGGGAACTGGTTTCGCTCCTACGGCAATGAAAATTGGGAATTCAATTCACACGGTTTCATGGCCTACCGGTTTGCCAGCATCAACGATCTTCCGATCCAGCAAGCAGACCGCAAATTTCACTGGCCACTGGGTCGGCGCCCCGACGATCATCCGTCACTGAGCGATTTGGGACTCTGATTCGCCCACCAGCGGCGGACGGACGGACGAAAAAAAACCAGCCAGAAGGCCGGTTTCTTTGCGCTGCGGAGCAGACTTCATTTAGTAACGGTTGCCGCCGCCACCATAGCCACCACCACCGCCGCCGCCGGAGCGACCGCCACCACCGTAACCACCACCGCCGCCACCACCTGTACGTGGCTCCATCGGGCGGGCTTCATTGACCACCATGTCGCGGCCGTCGACGTTTTTGCCGTTCATGCCGCTGATGGCCGCCTGGGCTTCAGCATCGCTGGACATTTCCACAAAGCCGAAGCCCTTGGAGCGGCCGCTGTCGCGGTCCATCATGACCTTGGCAGACGAAACGGTGCCGAAGTCAGAGAAGTTTTGATTGAGGGAATGGTCATCTACCGAGTAGGAGAGGTTGCCG
>CAINUX010000277.1 GCA_903853895.1 uncultured beta proteobacterium
CCTTGTGTTTGCCGCGCAAACGGAGAGCAACTTCGCTGGCTACTCGTCCGAGGACCTTGTCGGTCGCGTCAATCACAAACCACTCGTGCACGACCTCAGCGGGTTTTGCGCTGAAAGTTGACATGAGTTTTCTCTTTTAAAAAGAAGGTTTGGCGGGCTCTTTTCCACGGTCGGCGTTCCTCTGATGGGAATCTCTTAGGTGGGGATCACTCGGCGCAAGGTCAGGAGACAATACTGAGAGTTGCTTCGCCGCGGAGCCACAAATGCGCTGCGAAGCCTTACATTATACAAACCCTGGAGATTTTTGGCTACCCCCATTTTTTTTGCGCTGTGTGAAGGCTGCCGCACAGGACACGGTGTCGCTATCATGGGGGATGTTCAGTTATCGCCACGCCTTTCACGCCGGAAACCACGCCGACGTCCTCAAACACACCGTTTTACTAGCTGTTTTGCGGCATATGGTGCAAAAAGACGCCGCCCTGACGGTGTTCGACACCCATGCCGGGGCTGGGCTGTACCGCCTGGACGGGGACTATGCGCAAACCAGCGCTGAAGCAGCTGACGGATTTCTCAAATTGGTCGCTAGCAAACCTGACCAGCCTTTTGCGCCCGCATTGCAAGACTACGTGGACCTGGTAGCCAGCTTCAACAAAAAAGACAGCCACAAGGTGTACCCGGGCTCGCCCTTCATCATCCAGCGCGTGCTGCAAGAGCGCGACCGCGACAAGCTCAAACTGTTTGAGATCCACCCGACCGACACCAAGACCCTGACCGCCAACATCGCGCAACTCGAGGCTGGCCGCCAGGTCGCCATCCTGCGTGAAGATGGTTTTGAGGGCATCAAGAAGTTTCTGCCGCCTCCGTCGCGCCGCGCCCTGGTGTTCTGCGACCCCAGCTACGAGCTCAAGACGGACTATGGGCGCGTAGCGGTCATGGTGGCGGACTCGCTGCAGCGTTTTGTGACGGGCACCTATGCCGTGTGGTATCCCATCATTCCACGCCCCGAAGCGCATGACTTACCCAAGAAGCTCAAGACGTTGGCCAACAAGGCTGGCAAGAGTTGGCTGGGCGCCACGCTCACCGTCAAGTCCAGCAAACTGCTGCAGGACGGCGCAGGCGAGGTGATTCGCCCGGGTTTGCCCGCCAGCGGCATGTTCATCATCAACCCACCGCACACGCTCAAGGCGGCCTTGCAACTGGCACTGCCGCAGATGGTAGCGCTGCTAAAGCAGGACCAGCACGCAGCGTTTACGCTCGAAAGCGGCGGCTGAACTGCCCCCTCACTCCACCGCCAGCCCCAGCCGCTCGCACAGGGCCAGCGTAGCCACACTCTGGTTCATGCTGTAGAAGTGCAAGGCGGGAGCGCCACCAGCGCGCAGTTGCTCGCACAAACCGGTCACCACGTCCAGGCCAAAGGCCTTGATCGACGCGGTGTCGTCACCAAAACCTTGCAGACGCAGGCGAATCCAGCGCGGGATCTCGGCGCCGCAGGCATCTGAGAAACGCATCAGCTGCGTGGAACTGGTAATGGGCATGATGCCCGGCACCACGGGTACATTCAGTCCCATCGCCGCTACGTCATCGACAAAGCGGAAGTAGGCATCGGGGTTGTAGAAATACTGCGTGATAGCCGAGTTGGCACCGGCGTGTACCTTGGCGGCGAAAGCCTGCAAATCGTTGTCCGGCGACTTGGCCTGCGGATGGATTTCGGGGTAGGCCGCCACTTCGATGTGGAAATCATCACCCGTTTCAGACCGGATGAAGGCAACGAGATCGCTGGCGTAGTGGAACTCGCCGCCGGCACCATAACCGCTGGGCATGTCGCCCCGCAGCGCCACCAGACGCTTGACGCCCATGGTCTTGAGTGTTGCCAACTGCGCGCGCACGGTCTGGTGCGTGGCGCCGATGCAGGAGATATGCGACGCGGCATTCACGCCCTCAGCCAGAATCTCGGACACCGCGTTAAACGTGCCCTCTTGGGTGGAGCCACCCGCGCCAAAGGTTACCGAGCAGAACTCGGGCTTGAGTGCATACAGGTGCTGGCGCACGGTGCGCAGCTTGGCCACGCCCTCGGGTGTCTTGGGCGGGAAGAACTCCACGCTGAGCGGGATGCGGGATGTTTCGGACATAGATAGTCTCTCGGTAGCTGCGGTCTGTCCCGCAAGGACTCACAATTTTTTTGAGCAAATAAAAAATTCGCGGTTGCCGTCGCCGCCTTCAATCGGTGAGTCAAACCATGCTGTAACGGTCAGCCCCAACTCGGCGCAGGCTTCGCGCAACCGGGTCTCGATCAGCGGGTAAAACGACGCGTCCTTCACGATGCCGCCCTTGCCCACTTGCCCGGGCTGCAACTCGAACTGCGGCTTGACAAGCATCAGCAACGTGCCGCCGGCTTTCAGGAACGGCACCACAGCCGGCAGCACCAGGGTTTGCGAGATGAAGGACAGGTCACCCACCACCACATCAAACTCCGTCACCAACGGCTCCGCATCTTCAGCTTCTGGATCAAACAGGCCTCCAGCCCCCGTGTAATTGACACAGGCCGCTACCAAATCACTAGCATCCAGCGATCGGGCGTTGACCTTCTCGACACACAGCACGCGGCCGTCCTCACGCAGTTTGGGGTGCAGCTGGGCACTGCCCACGTCCACACCCACCACCAGGCGCGCACCGTGCTGCAACAGGCAGTCGGTAAAGCCGCCGGTGCTCTGGCCCACATCCAGACAAGCCAGACCATCGACGGACAAACCCACGTGCTTGAGGGCCGCCTCCAACTTCAGGCCGCCACGGGACACGTAGCGGGCTTCGGAATCGTCCAGCAGCCGCACCTCGGCCGTCTCGGGAACCTCGTCGCCATTTTTGGCAACGCGCTTCCACGCCTCGCCCTGCAGCCATTCCACACCATCGGCAATCAGGCGTTGCGCTTGAGAGCGGGTGGTGGCCAGGCCACGTTGAACGAGTAGTTGGTCAATGCGCATGCGTGGCGATCAATAGCGGTATGTATCTTTCTTGTACGGACCGGACTTGCTCACGCCAATGTACGCGGCTTGCTCGTCGGTCAGCACGGACAGCATGGCGCCAACCTTCTTCAGGTGCAGGCGCGCCACTTTCTCATCCAGGTGCTTGGGCAGCACATAGACCTTGCCGTTCTTGTATTCCTTGGGCTTGGTGAACAGTTCAATCTGGGCGATGGTCTGGTTCGCAAAGCTGGAGGACATGACAAAACTAGGATGGCCGGTGCCGCAGCCCAGGTTCACCAGGCGGCCCTTGGCCAGCAAGATGATGCGCTTCTCAGGCTTGCCATTCTTGCCCTTGGTAGCGGGGAAAATCACATGGTCCACCTGGGGCTTGATCTCATCCCACTTGCACTTCTCCAGCGAGGCGACATCGATTTCGTTGTCGAAGTGACCGATGTTGCAGACGATGGCCTGGTCCTTCATGGCATCCATGTGCTTGTAGGTGATGACGTTCTTGTTACCCGTGCAGGTCACAAAGATGTCGCACTTGTCGGCCGCGTATTCCATGGTCACAACCTTGTAGCCTTCCATGGCGGCTTGCAGGGCGTTGATGGGGTCGACTTCGGTCACCCAGACCTGGGCGCTGAGTGCGCGCAGGGCCTGTGCGGAACCCTTGCCCACGTCACCGTAGCCGGCCACACACGCCACTTTGCCGGCGATCATGACGTCGGTGGCGCGCTTGATGGCATCGACCAAAGACTCGCGGCAGCCGTAGAGGTTGTCGAACTTGCTCTTGGTCACCGAGTCGTTGACGTTGATGGCGCGAAACGCCAGCGTACCCTTGGCAGACATTTCTTCCAGGCGCATCACGCCCGTGGTGGTCTCTTCGGTCACGCCAATGATTTGTTTCAGACGGCGGCTGTACCAGGTGGGGTCCACCTTGAGCTTGGCCTTGATGGCCTTGAACAAGCAAATTTCTTCTTCGCTGCCAGGCTTGGCCAGAACCTTGATGTCTTTCTCGGCCCTGGCGCCCAGGTGCATCAACAACGTGGCGTCGCCGCCGTCGTCCAGAATCATGTTCGGGCCTTCGGCTGCAGTTCCCTTTTTGCCGTTGAATTCAAAAATGCGATGGGTGAAATCCCAGTACTCTTCCAGCGTTTCGCCCTTGTGCGCAAACACCGGCGTGCCCTTGGCGACCAGCGCGGCAGCGGCGTGGTCTTGCGTGGAGAAGATATTGCACGACGCCCAGCGCACTTCGGCGCCCAGGGCTTGCAGCGTCTCAACCAGCACACCGGTCTGAATGGTCATGTGCAGTGAGCCGGTAATGCGCGCGCCCTTGAGCGGCTGCGCCTTGGCGAACTCTTCGCGGATGGACATCAGGCCGGGCATTTCGGTCTCGGCAATGGTCAACTCTTTGCGACCCCAAGGGGCCAGGCTCAGGTCGGCAATTTTGTAGTCTTCAGCTTTCACGGGTTTCAGTGCGCTCATGGCATTCCTAAAATGTTGAGGACAGAGCTGGCTCGCTTTGCGTGCTGCGGTCTGTCCTGCAAGGTTACAGAAGGTTCATCTGAATGCCACTGAGCTGCGCGGGAACTTTGGGGTATAGGCTCACCGCACAGACCAGTGGGTGAGCGCCGTTGACTTGCGTTGTCTCTGCAGGCAACGTGTTCCGAGCCTCACTCGCATCCTCAGTCCCTGTCGGGCTAAGGTATCGAGCTGCAACGCTCCTCGGAAGCTGCCGATTATACGGAGCAACGCGCTTTCCTGCAAAGCCAGCAGGTTTTGCGTCTCTCAGTCTGCATGTCACCTGCGTGGCTGACCCATCGCCCAACCCGCCACACACTGACAGATTCAACAGGAGCATTTCATGGAAATTCGAAACAAAGTGGCCGTCGTCACCGGCGGTGCCAGCGGCATTGGCCGCGCTATTGCCCGACGCTTTGCGGCAGACGGTGCACGCGCCGTGGTGGTTGCCGACCTCAACCTGGAGCGCGCGCAGGCCGTTGCCACCGAGATCAACGGTTTGGCCGTACGCTGCGATGTGAGCCAGGAGGCCGACATCCAGGCACTGGTGGCAACCACCCGCCAGCATTTTGGCCAAGTGGACGCCTACATCTCCAACGCCGGTATTCTCGGACGCATGGGTGGACTGGACCTGGAAGACGCTCTGTGGAACAAGATGTGGGAAGTGCACAGCATGGCCCATGTGTGGGCAGCTCGCGCCGTGGTGCCCGAGATGGTGGCGCGCGGCGAAGGCTTCTTTATGGTCACTGCATCGGCGGCCGGGTTGCTGACGATTGTGGAGTCCCCCGCCTATGCCGTAACCAAGCACGCCGCAGTGGCCTTTGCCGAATGGCTGCGCATCGCCTATGGCCGCAAGGGCGTCCAGGTAGCGTGCCTGTGCCCGCAGTCGGTGCAGACCGATATGACCGCCGGCACCGACGGCGGCTCAGCGGCAGTGAACGGCATCATCGCGCCCGAAGTGGTGGCGCAGGAAGTGGTCGCCACCATGGACAGCAGGAAATTCCTGGTGCTACCTCACCCCGAGGTGGAGCAGTACTTTCGCAACAAGGGCCAGGACTACGAGCGCTGGATTAGCGGCATGCAGAAGATGTATGCACGCCATGCCGACGGGGGTTAGCGCGGGCTCCGGTAAAATCCGCCCCTTCCGGGCGATCGCCCGCTGGGTGCAGTGGCACCCGGACCCACCTTCTGGAATCCCTTGTGTCCTTTCTTGCCGAAACCCGCCGCCGCCGCACCTTTGCCATCATTTCCCACCCGGATGCCGGTAAAACCACGCTGACCGAAAAGCTGTTGCTGTTCTCGGGCGCGATCCAGATCGCCGGTTCGGTCAAGGCCCGCAAGGCCACGCGCCACGCCACATCCGACTGGATGGAGATTGAAAAGCAGCGCGGCATTTCGGTCGCATCCAGCGTGATGCAGATGGTCTACCGCGACCACGTGATCAACCTGCTCGACACCCCCGGCCACAAGGACTTCAGCGAAGACACCTACCGCGTGTTGACCGCCGTCGATTCAGCCCTGATGGTGATTGACGCCGCCAACGGTGTGGAAGCGCAAACGCGCCGCCTGATCGAGGTTTGCCGCCAGCGCGATACACCCATCATCACCTTCGTCAACAAGATGGACCGCGAAGTGCGCGAGCCGCTAGACATCCTGGACGAGATCGAACGCGAGCTAGGCATGCCCTGCGTACCCATGACCTGGCCCGTGGGTCAGGGTAAATCATTCGGTGGCATCGTGAATTTGCGCACGCAGATGATGACGGTGTTTGACGGCGGTAAAGACCGCCGCCCACAAGACTTTGACGCCATGCCCCTGTCCGACCAGGCCGTATTGGAAAAGCGCTTTGGCCATGAGTGGACCAGCGCCATGGACAGCATGGAACTGGCTACCGGCGCATCCCCCGCGTGGGACCACGCCGCCTTTCTGGCGGGCAAGCAAACGCCCGTGTTCTTTGGCTCCGGCGTCAACAACTTCGGTGTGATGGAAGTGCTGGACGCGCTCGTCGATCTGGCGCCGAGCCCGCAAATGCGCGTCAGCACGACGGTGGTCAACCGCCAACCAGTGGTGAAAGAAGTGCAGCCCGAAGACGACGCCTTCAGCGGTGTGGTCTTCAAGGTGCAGGCCAATATGGACGCCAACCACCGCGACCGCATCGCCTTTGTGCGCATGGCGTCCGGGAAATACACGCCGGGCATGAAGCTGAAAGTCATGCGCACTTCCAAGGAATTGCGCCCCACGTCCGTGGTCACCTTCATGAGCCAGCGGCGCGAGGCTGTGGAAGAGGCCTACGCCGGCGACATCGTGGGCTTTACCACGCACGGCGGCGTGCAGCTGGGTGACACCATCACCGATGGCAGCGTCAACCTGCTGTACACCGGCCTGCCCTTCTTCGCACCCGAAATGTTCATGACCGTGGTGCTGCGCAACCCGCTTCGCACCAAGCAGTTGCAACAGGGCCTGGCCCAGTTGGGCGAAGAGGGCGCGATTCAGGTGTTCCGCCCCGAAGTCGGCGGCAATATGCTGCTGGGCGCCGTGGGTCAATTGCAGTTTGAAGTGGTACAGCACCGACTGAAGGGCGAGTACGACGCCGACATCCGGCTGGAAGGCTGCCAGTACACCGGCGCGCGTTGGATCACCGCCGACACGCCGCAAGAGTTGAAGGCTTTTTGCGAGGCCTACCCCATGCGCATGGCGCGCGATGCGGCCAACACGCTGGCCTACCTGTGCACCAGCCCGTATGACGTACGTCTGGCGCAGGAACGTTTTCCCAAGATCCATTTCCATCCGCTGCGCGAGCATGCGGGGTTGGCGCTGCAGACCGCTGGCTAATCTGAATTGCAGCGGAATTTTTTGATGTTGCCGTTAGCTGATTGGCCCGCCTCTGAACGCAGGGGAATCACCGGCGTGTTCACCGACATTGACGACACGCTCACGACCGAAGGCGTCATCACTCCCGACTCACTGCAGGCCCTGGCCGACCTAAAAGCAGCGGGGCTAACCGTCATCGCCATCACCGGTCGGCCAATAGGCTGGTGCGCGCCGTTCATGGCGGGCACGGCGCCGTGGCCGGTTGACGCCATGGTGGCGGAAAACGGCGCAGTGGCGTTTGTACACACACGCCCGGACGATGCCGCAAGCAATATTGCCCTGGAGCCCTCGTCAAATATTGATACTTCGCTATCAAAACTATATCAACAGGATGCAGTAACCCGCGCCGCCAACCAGATGCGCATGCAGCAAATCGGTGCCCGGGTGATGTTCGAAGTTCCCGGTGTCTTCGTCACCCGCGACAGCGTGGGCCGAGAAACCGACCTGGCTTTTGACTACCACGAGCACGCCCGCCTCACACCCGAAACGGTGCAGCGCGTGGTGGGCCTGTTGCAGGGCTACGGCATGCACACCACCGTCAGCAGCATCCACATCCACGGTTGTTTTGGCAATTTTGACAAATGGCAAGGCGCCAACTGGATCGTCCGCGAACTGCTGGGCCGCGACCTGGCACAGGAGCTGGACCGCTGGGTGTTTGTCGGCGATTCGGGCAACGACCAGGCCATGTTCGAGCACTTCACGCACAGCGTGGGCGTGGCCAACATCCGTAACTGCGCCGATCGGCTCACACACCTTCCGCGCTACATCGCGCCCAGCGAACGCGGGGCGGGGTTTGCCGAGGTGGCTACAGCCATTGCGTCCGTTTCAACTTTAAGCCGCTACGGCCTTCAGCCCTCGTGAAATATGTGTAAACCGCTTCTGTTTTGATAGCATCCAGAGTGGCGATGCGTCCTACTTGCCGTTCAATTCATCATTCTTGAAATATTTGGTGCCCTGGATAGTGGCCTGCAGGGCCAGTCCGTTTTCGGTCAGCTGGTACAGGTTCACACCCGGGGCCACGGTGATGGCGCCAGCGGCGGCACCACCCTTGTCTCCGGCCTTGGCGGCGGCGTCGGCTTGGGCACTGGCCTCCCAGCCGCTATTGGTGAACTGGTTGAGCTTCTCGGTGGTGGAGAAGACGAAGACACCGCGGAAGTCTTTCACCCCCAGTCCAATGCCAAAGCCGCCCGACACCATCTTCATGTAGGTGTCCTTGCCACTGCGGTTGTCATGCGCCACGCCTGAGCCGCCGGCGGCGGACAGCAGGATCAGGTTGATGCCGACGTTGCTGAAGACGGCGTAGCCAGCAGCCTTTTGCACATCGGCGCGGGCGGCGGGGTGCACCTTGTACAGGCGCTCCAGCGTGGTGGCGCGCATCTTCTGGATCTCGGCACGCGCCTCACCCGGGCTGGCCGCCAGGCTGCTGCCCGCAAACCCCAAGAGCGACAAAACCGCAACCAGGGCGCGTGTAAGAAGTGGTCGGCGTTGCATAGTCAGGTACTCCAGTGGAAAAAAACTAGGCCCGGTTCGCGTCCGGGGCGTTGAAGGGCAGGTGCAGGGTGAAGCGGGTGGCCACAGCGGGCGCGCTGTGCACGGTGATGCGGCCACCCAGTGGGCCATACACCATGTTGTGCGAAATATGCAGACCCAGGCCGGTGCCGCCCTGGCCGAGCTTGGTGGTGAAGAAGGGGTCAAAGATCTTGCCCACGTTCTCTGGCGGAATGCCCACACCGTCGTCCACGACGGTGATGCAGGCCCGCTGGCCATCGCGCGCACAGGTCACCGTTATGGTGCCGGGCTGCGCGTCGTTGAAACCGTGCTTGGCGGCATTCATGACCAGGTTGGTGATGACCTGGCCCAGCGGGCCGGGGTAGCTGTGCATGGCAATGCCGGTCTCCAGGTGCTGCACCAGTTTGATGGGCGTCTTGGCCAGGATGTGGGCAATGACAGACAGCATCTCGGCAATCTGCTGGGCCAGGTCAAAATCACGCAACTGGTCCGTGGTCTGGTCCACTGCGACCTGCTTGAAATTCTGGATCAGCTCGGCCGCGCGCCGCGAACTGTTCAGCATCAGCTCCGCGCCTTCGTCGATCCGTCCCGCAAATGCGCTGAGCGCAGAGCGGGTCAGCGCACCGGTGGCAACGGCCTCTTCCAGCTGACGCGCGACCTCCTGTTGGGTGCTGGCCACCATCATGATGTTGCCAATGGGGGTGTTGAGTTCGTGGGCCACTCCCGCCACCAGTCGCCCCAGTGAGGCCATCTTCTCGGCCTGCACCAGGCCCTCTTGGGCACTTTGCATATTGGACAGCGCGGCGCGGGCTTCTTCTTCGGCCTCCTTGCCCGCTTCCAGCTCGTCACCCAGGCGGGTGGTCATGGCATTGATGCTGCGGGTAATAGCACCAAATTCGTCGTCCGCCGTCACCGGCAGGGCCACCATGTCGGATGCGCCATCGCGCCGAATGGCATCGTCGAGCGCCTGCTGAAGCCGCCGCACGCGCTTGAAAATGAACTGGTCCACCCCCACCCACACCACTGCCAGGAAGATGAGCCCCACGCCAACCAGTTGGGCCAATGCGAGCCACACCGTGGTCGCAAGGGCCTGGCGTATGGAACTGTCCGACCAGCCGATGTGCACGCTACCCAGATGGTTGCCCTCAACCTTGGGCAGGTCCATGGTCAGCAATTCGGCATCGGCGGGCAGTGCGCCACCGGCCACTGGCAACGCCAGCCCGGTCTGGGCGATGATCTTGCCGGCATCGTCCACCACCGCCATGCCCAGCACGGAGCCGCTCAGTTCTGCACTCAGTGCTGCGTTCAGACTCGGAATGTCAAAATTCCACAACGACTGGGAAACCGGCTGCGCCAGATGGCGCTGCAGCTGGGACCAGGTGGCATCACGTTGCGCGCGCAAACGCTGCTCGGTCATCAGGTACGAGCCCACGCCGAACCCGCCCATGAGAAGAGCCGACGCCAGCAGTGCGATCAGGGCCAGCTTGGCCTTGGCAGACCGGGGGCGCAGGCGGGTGAATGCCGTAAGGTGCATCCGGGTGAGGGTAGCGCCTGCAGCGTGTCAGCGTCAAGCCCCGATAAACCCCTCCAGCACATTGACCGCATTCACACCGACCTCGGCCACCGCATAGCCACCTTCAAAGACCAGCACAGTGGGTAGGCCTGCAGCGGCCAGACGCTGGCCCACGCGCAGGTAGTCTGCGCTGTGCAGGGTGAAACCTGCAATCGGGTCATCCACAAAGGTATCCATCCCCAGCGAGACGACCAGTGCCTGGGCACCAAAGCGCTGGATGGCGCCCAGCGCGTGTTCAAGTGCGGCAAACCAGACCTCGAATCCGGTGCCGCGGGGGAGTGGAATGTTGAGGTTGGCACCCACCCCTGCGCCACAGCCGGTCTCATCCGCATGGCCCAGGAAAAACGGATACTCGGTGCGCGGGTCGCCATGGACACTGGCGAAGTACACATCTGGGCGATCATAAAAAATGGCCTGCGTGCCGTTGCCGTGGTGGTAGTCGATGTCGAGCGCGGCAACCCGCTCCAACCCGGCATCGCGCAAGTGCTGCGCGGCCAGCGCGGCATTGTTCAGGAAACAATAGCCGCCAAAAAAGTCCATGCCTGCATGGTGTCCCGGTGGGCGCGTCAGCGCGAAGGCTGCACGGTCACCCTGCAACAACCGTTGTGCCGCGCTCAATGCGCAATCAGCCCCAGCACGCGCCGCGACCCAGGTGCCCGCTGTGAACGGCGTGCCGGCGTCGCATGAATACAACCCCATCTTGGCGGAAAGATTGTCGGGCTCGATATCGGTGCGAAAGGTGCGCGTGGGCCAGACCGATGGCAATATGTCTCTGTCGGTATTGGCGGGGTCCAGGGCCACCCACTGCTCCCATGCGCTGGCCAGAAAGCGCAAGTAGCGTGGGCTGTGGATGCGCTCCAGCACCGCATCGTCAAAGGCGTGCGGCTGCTGCACCGTGCCCAGCTGGCGACGCTGCAACTCAGCCAGCACATGGTCGGCGCGGGCGGGCACTTCAAAGCACGGCACCAGCGCGCCGCGGAACATTTCAACCTTGCCCTGGTGCTGGGCGTGCAGGTGGTTGTAGAAGGTGATCATGGAGTGTCTTACTGTTAAATGACCGCTTAGCCCTCGTGGAATATGCGTTATACGCTATCTATTCAATAGCACCTTCGGTCAGATCTGCGGCAATCAGCTTGAACTGTTCCAGCGCGGCCTGCAGGTCTTCTACGATCTCCAGCGCAATCACACCCGGTGCGGGCAGGTTGTCGCTGTCGGCCAATGAATCATCCTTGAGCCAGAAGATGTCCAGGCTGGTTTTGTCTCGCGCCACGAGTTCGTCATAGTTATAGGCGCGCCAGCGGCCGTCCAGGTTCTCTGGCGTCCAGGTGGCTTGGCGCTGGTGGCGGTTACCGGCTTGGTACAGCTCTACAAACTCATTCAAATCTGCACGCGTGAGCGGGCTGGTCTTGAGGGTGAAGTGCTTGTTGGTGCGCAGGTCATAGATCCACAGCTTTTTGGTCCATGGTGTCTCGCTCGCGCCCTTTTTCTCGAAGAACACTACGTTGGCCTTCACGCCCTGTGCGTAGAACAGGCCGGTGGGAAGTCTTAGAAGTGTGTGCACATCACACTCGTGCAGCAGCTTCTTGCGAATAGTCTCGCCCGCGCCGCCTTCAAACAACACGTTGTCGGGCAACACCACCGCCGCCCGTCCATGCTGCTTCAGCAGGGTCTTGATGTGCTGCACAAAGTTGAGCTGCTTGTTGCTGGTGGTGGCCCAGAAGTCGTCGCGCTCGATGGTGTCTTTCTCGGTACTGGTGCGGCCGTCTTCGCCCACGATGACGGTGCTGCTTTTCTTGCCAAACGGCGGGTTGGCCAGCACCACCTCAAAACGCTCACCGGGGTCTGAGGCCAGTGCGTCGCCCACCACCACAGGCACCTGCTTTTCTGAGCCAATACCGTGCAGCATCATGTTCATGGCGCACACGCGGGCCGTGCCCTGCACCAGCTCGTAGCCGGTGAAAGCTTTTTCCTTCAGGTGCTTGAGCTGGTCGCGCGTAAGGCTCTTGTTGTGGGTGGTGATGTAGTTGTGCGCGGTGAACAAAAAACCACCGGTGCCACAAGCCGGGTCGGTAATGCGCTCGCCAGGCTGCGGGGCGATGCAGTCCACCATGGCCTGTATGAGCGCACGCGGCGTGAAGTATTGGCCTGCGCCGCTCTTGGTGTCTTGCGCATTCTTCTCCAGCAGGCCTTCGTAGGCATCGCCTTTTACGTCCGCGCCCAGAATCGTCCAGGTTTCGGCGTCGATCAAATCGACGATCACGCGGCGCAGCTTGGCCGGGTCCTGGAACTTGTTTTGCGCCTTGCCGAAGATCAGGCCCAGCGTGCCCTTCTCTTGCCCCAGCTTCTCCAGCGCATGACGGTAGTGGTCAAAAAGCTCGTCGCCATCTTTGGCCAGCAGCGTGGGCCAGGCGTAGGCGGCGGGCACGATGCTGGCCTGGTTGTAGGGCGGTGCGCTGCGCTCGTCGGCCATCTTGAGGAACAGCAGGTAGGTGCCCGCCGTGGACAGGCTGCCGAAGCCGGAGAGCACAAACGCTGCCCGGCAGTTCTGGGCAAGCACCGCCGCCTCCAGTGCAGCGCGCAGGTCTTGGCCGGGGGTGAGGCGGATTGGCAATGTCTTCATGGCTTCCATAGTAATTCAAAATGGCGCAAAATGCGCCAATCAGGAGAAACACCATGCCCCAAGCCAATACCGGTTTTGCATCCGTCAAACTACCCACCGCTTTGGTGAACCAAGCGCGAGATGCCGCTCAGACCATGCGCCGCTCTGTTGCCGGCCAGGTGGAGTATTGGGCCACCTTGGGCCGCATCGTGGAGCACAGCGGCCTGACCGCGCAAGAGGCGCAAACCGCCATCGCCAACTACGAGGCCGCCGCCCGGCGTGCTCGCCCCACCCCCAGTGAACCCGCCAGCCAGGCGGACGCACTACTCGCCCAGTTCATGGCGGTGGAGAACGATGGCAGCCTGGCGCAACGGGTGCGCGAGGTGGTCGCAAAACGTACATGATGGTAATATACAAACATGATTGACCTGAGCCAGATCACCGGCTTCGACTGGGACAGTGGCAACGAGCGCAAGAGCGAAAAGCATGGCGTGTCCATGGCGGAAGCTGAGCAAGTGTTCTTCAATGCACCCTTGCTGCTGCTTGAGGACGGGGCCCACAGCCAGAACGAACCCCGCGTTCACGCGCTGGGCAAGACTGACGAGGGGCGCACGTTGCACATCACGTTCACCCTGCGGCAATCGGGTAGGTTGATCCGGGTCATATCAGCCAGAGACATGCACCGAAAGGAGCGAACCGTTTATGAACAAGCCGACTAAATCAGTTTTGAATACAGCCATTCCGAAATTCGCCAACGAAGCGCAAGAGCGCGCGTATTGGGAATCGCACAACTCTACCGATCACTTGGACTGGTCCAAGGCGACGAAGGCAACGCTGCCAAACTTGAAGCCAACCACCAAAACCATTTCGCTGCGTCTACCGCAGCATTTGCTGGATTCACTGAAAGTTGCGGCCAACGCCCGTGATGTGCCGTACCAATCGCTCATCAAGGTTTGGCTACAAGAGAAGCTTCACAGCCAATAGTCAGAGGAATTTTGACTGTTAGCCCTCGTGGATATTGCGCAAGCAGCTATCAAAAAGCTAGCGTTTTAGGGGTTTTCCCGTCACATCCGCAGTAAAGCCAATAGGCCGATTGGCAGGTTTAGGTTGGGCCATGAGGGCGCGGATGCGAGTGCTTCAATGTCCCCGCTTGGACTTTCATCGATGTGCTGAAGGATTGACCAGTACTCATCTTTTTCCAATGCATCCAAGACGACAGACGCAACAGTTTCGATACGCTCTTCGCTTTCCCCGTAGAAGCGCTTCATCACCTTCTCAAGCGCCAGCCGGGCATAACGCTGTCGATACTCAGGCAGCTTTGACAATCGGGCGTTCAGTTGCTGCTGGAGCCGCGCCCGTTGAAGGTTCATTTCTTTCGTAAAGACCTCACCAAGGGCGGTCTTGATGTGCGCTTGAATCACGGGCTTGATTGCTTGATAGGCTTTGTCGTTTTCAACGATGTCGCCCCAATCCGCCGTGACACCATCCAACAGACTGTCCGCCTCAACTTCCCCATAGAGCTTTCGCAGGAGCTTAGCGGGAACTTCTGGGTCATCTTCGAGCCCAAAAAAACTTGGACGCCCAACAATCTTCCCGCCCACTCGAATTGCAATGCCTGCCTGCTTTATTGTTTGATTGCTGTCGGCCACTTTGTACGACAAACGAATCGCACCGGCATCCGGTACCGCCTGGCTATGCGAATAGCTGCTCCCCTGAAGGTCATCAAGGCCAAGACCAACTCCGTTTACCTTGACATCAAAGTCTGCCTCGCGCCCATATTCAACAACCAGCAGACCCTTCAATTTTTCTGGCAGAGGAAAGGTGAAGCGCTGATTGAGTTCGCGTAGCGTCACTATGGTCCCGTGCGCATCCTTAGCCGCGTCACGTACCGTAATCGGCAAATCGAATCGCTCCAAATCACGCGCCGCGTTCATAAGGTTCGGGGTCTTTGAACAGGGTTTCAATCTTCTCGGTGGATTCTTCGTCGGCCTCCTCAGCAAGCTCGCGCCCCTTGAGCATGCTGAACATGCGCTGGATGGTGCAGATGACCACGCGGGCGGAGGTGTCGAGCTGGTTGCTTTGCAGGTGCTGGACGATGTATTCCTCGCCAAACTTGTAGTTGTTGTAGGGGCTGGCGTAGGCGTCAAACTCTTTCTTGGTCTGGCGGGCCAAGTTGCCCCGGTCTACCAAGAAGAGCACACGGCGGGCGCCGCCAAACTTGATGAGGCGGTAGATGAAGCCGATGCTGGTAAACGTCTTGCCGCTGCCGGTGGCCATTTGGATCAGGGCTTTGGGCTTGTTGGCGGCCAGGGACTTTTCCAAATTGATGATGGCGCTGATCTGGGCGGGCCACAGTGCATAGTGCGCGCCGCCGCTGCCCCACTGGGTGACAAGCTGGGGCATGCTGCGCATGCGGGTGAGGAACGTGCCAGCGGTTTCTTGTGCCGAGATAGAGCCCGCCGCTACCTGCAAATAGGTCAACCACTGCACCAGCAGCTCGGGGCGGAAGAATGCAAACACGGCGCGGGCGCGCGGCTCGGGGTCGAGACCGTTGGTGAAGTGGGTTTCTATGCCTGTGCTCTCCCAAACAAAAGGCAACGGGCGGCGCCAGGCGGGCAAGGTGGTGGGCAGGCCTTGGGCGTAGCGGCCGCTTTGCAGCTCTACGCCAGTGAGGGTGGCACCTTCTTTCTTGGCCTCGATCACGCCGCAGGCTTTGCCGTTTACATAGAGCAGATAGTCAGCGAAGCCAAAGCCGGAGTTGAGGGGAAATTCGCGAATGGCCACGCCGGTAGCAGCGTGGATGTTGGCGTCGGCAACGCTGCAGACGTGCCAACCAGCTGCAACTAGCAGTGCGTCGATGCTGACTCTGGCTTTTTGCTCTGGCGTCATGCCCGTCTCCCCCTTGGCCTGCATTCTAGGTTACAAGCCAAACAGGCCTCTAGCCCTCGTGGAATGTGGGCCAGCAGCTTCTCTTTTTATAGCGGTTGCCAAAACACCGCACCGAGAATGCAGGGCGCGCGGGGAAATCAGGGCTGGCGCAATAGGCCCAGTTTTTCGACCAGCGCCTTTTCCTTGGTGAAGGTGTCTTGCGCAAACTTGAGGTAGGTGGCCGAGTTCATGTACATGGGCACCATGTCGTAGCGGGCCAGTGCCGTCACGTAGCTTTCTTGCTCCATGGCCTGTTTAAAGGCATCGTGCAGGCGCTTGATGACCGCTGGCGGTGTGCCCTTGGGCGCACCAATGCCAAAGGGTGAGTTCTGAACCAGCCCCAGGCCCAGCTCCTTGAGCGTGGGCGCATCGGGAAACTTGGCCAGTCGCTCGGCGCCCCAGGTGTTGAGCACGCGCAGCTTGCCGGCCGCCACCTGCGGCGCAAAGCCAGTGGAGTCGGCGGCGGCCATGATCTGTCCGCCCAGAATGGCCTGCATCAGGTCGGCGCTGCCTTTGTAGGGCACATGCAGCAGTTCAAGGCCCAGCTTCTGTGCGATCAGTTCCATGGTCAGATGCGGGCTGGTCATGGTGCCGGTGGAGCCATAGGACAGCAAGCCAGGGTTGGCCTTAGCCCATGCCACAAAATGGGTCCAGGTGCGCAGCGCCGAGTCGGTCGGCACGACCAGACCAAACGCATAGCCGGTGACATTGAGCACGTAGCTGATGTCTTTGATCGGGTCCCAGTTGATCTTGGTGGTGTAGGGCAGGCGGAAGACGCCCAGCGGGATTTGTGCAACCGTGTAGCCGTCGGGTGGGGCAGATTGCAGTTGCTGGGCCGGCATGGTACCGCCAGCGCCGGGCTTGTTTTCCACCACCACTGGTTGGCCGAGGATCTTGCCTGCGGCGTCTGCCAGGGCGCGCATGGTGATGTCGGTCGGCCCGCCGGCCGGGAAGGCAATCACCAGCTTGATAGGCTTGACCGGAAAGGCCTGCGCGTGGGCGTCCAGCAGGGGGGCAGCAAGGGTGGCGGCTGCGAGTTGTACCATTTGACGGCGTTGCATGGAGTGCTCCTAGGGTGGTGGATGGCTGAATTAAACCGGACTCCGGCGCAGCTTGCCACGCGGTTAACCCGCGTGGGCCGCTGCCGGTCACTCTGGCGACAAATCGGCGGACAAATCGGTGTACTTGGCAGCCGTGCCACGCGCCAACGCAGCGGGGTACTTTTGTGCATTGACCAGCATCTTGGCCTGGGCCGCGGCGATCAGGTCGATGCCCAGCTTGTCACACAGCTGCAGCAGGTAGAGGAATACGTCGGCGGCCTCAGCCGCCACCTGGGCCGTTTTGTCGGGCGTGAGCGATTGGCTCTGTGCCTCGGTCAGCCACTGGAAATGCTCCAGCAATTCAGACGCCTCCACCGACAGCGCGCAGGCCAGGTTCTTGGGGGTGTGGAACTGCTCCCAATCGCGCGCCTGTGCAAAGGCGCGCAAGGACTCCACTAGCGGCTGCAGTGGATGGGCAGTAATAATACCCAAATTGGGTATTTTATCGGTCAAACCCACCTCTTCAGCCGAACTTTTCGATGAAATCATGCTCTAGCCCACGTATATATTGACTTCATAGCTATGATATTAATAGCATTTAGTGATGACAAAATCACTACCGCGCCAGCACCGCCGCCAGCGCCACACCGGTGTGCGTGCCCAGTTGGACGACCGCCTCGGGCGTGGCCGCTGCCACCACCTGCCCACCCGCATTCCCGCCGTCCGGCCCCAGGTCAATGACCCAATCGGCCTCGGCAATCACGTCCAGATCGTGCTCAATGACGACGACGCTGTGGCCACCATTGACCAGGCGGTGCAGCACCCGGATCAGCTTTTCCACATCGGCCATGTGCAGGCCCACCGTGGGCTCGTCCAGCACATACAGCGTGTGCGGCGCCTTGTTGCCGCGCTTACCAATGTCATCGCGCACCTTGCTCAACTCGGTCACCAGCTTGATGCGCTGCGCCTCGCCACCGCTGAGCGTGGGCGATGGCTGGCCCAGCGTCAGATAGCCCAGGCCGACGTCTTTCAGCAGTTGCAGCGGATGCGCAATGACGGGCATGGCGGCGAAGAAGTCCACCGCCTCGTCCACTTCCATTTTCAGCACATCGCCAATGTTCTTGCCGCGCCAGGTGACGGCCTGGGTCTCGGGGTTGAAGCGTGCGCCGCGGCAGGTTTCGCACAACACTTTCACATCGGGCAGGAAACTCATACCGATGGTGCGAATGCCCTGCCCTTCGCAGCCGGGGCAACGGCCTTCGCCAGTGTTGAAGCTGAAGCGGTTGGCCGCGTAGCCGCGCGCCTTGGCCTCCAGCGTGTCGGCAAAGAGTTTGCGGATGGTGTCCCAGAAGCCGATATAGGTGGCGGGGCAGCTGCGTGGGGTTTTGCCGATGGGGGTTTGGTCCACTTCGAGCACGCGGTCTATGGTCTCAAAGCCGGTCACGTCTTCGCAGCCGGTCCACTGGATTTTTTCACCAGCGTCCAGTGCGTCGCGGCCGGCCTTGGTGCTGCGTTTTTGCACTGCTACTTGCACGTTGGTCAGCAGCACATCCCGTGCAAGGGTTGACTTGCCGGAGCCGGAGACGCCCGTTACTGCTACCAGGCGTTTCAAGGGGATGTTGGCGGTGACGTTTTGCAGGTTGTGGAGGTTGGCTCCTTCTACGGTTAGCCAGTCCATCAGCTGCATCGGTGCTGGGCCCGCAGGGGAAGCCCTTGGGGCGGGTTCCTCGTCGCGAAGCTCAATATCGACACCCACCCCAAGGGCTTCCCCTGTTGCGAACGACGCCAGTGCGCTAGAGCGATTGGAGACACTTTCATACTCTGCGGCTATGCGTGCGCGCTCAACAAACTCCGCATTGGCTGCGACGCTGGTGGACACGCGTGCCGCCGCTAGCGCAGCCGCTTTCGCCGCCTTGCCCTTCGGCAATTTGGAACCCTTCGCGCTCGCAGGGGCCGCGGCCGGAGCCGGTGCGCCGGGTGCCGATTTGGCGGACGCATCGCGGACGTATGAGGCTCCCGGCGTACCGGCTTCGGCCGCAGCGAGCGCAAACACAGAACGCCGCGCCATCAACGGATGCTTCATCGCATGCAACAAATACCGCCCCGTCTGCGACTCAGAAGCCGCCTGCACATCCGCAACCGACCCTTCAGCAACCAGTCGTCCACCCCGCTTGCCCGCGCTGGGTCCGATGTCGATGATGTGGTCCGCATGGCGAATGGTCTCCTCGTCGTGCTCTACCACCACCAGCGTGTTGCCCTTGTCGCTGAGTGACCGCAGGGCCCCCAGCAAAATCTTGTTGTCCCGCGCATGCAGGCCAATCGTGGGCTCGTCCAGCACGTAACACACACCTTGCAAATTGCTGCCCAGCTGCGCCGCCAGGCGGATGCGCTGCGCCTCGCCACCGCTGAGCGTGGGGGCACCGCGGTCCAGCGTCAGGTAGCCCAGGCCCACCTCTTCCAAAAACTCCAAGCGGCTCTTGATCTCTGGCACCAGGTCGCGCGCGATGTCGCCCTCACGCGTCGTCATGCCGCCTATCACCTGCAGCGTCTGCACCCACTTGCGCACATCGGTCACGGAGAGGCGCGCGATGTCGGTAATGCTGACCGCGTTGAACTGCACGGCACGGGCCGTGGCATTCAGGCGCGTGCCGTGGCAGGTGGGGCAGTTGGCGTCATGCAGGTCTTCAATATCGGCCTCGGCAAAGGTCTGCTCGCGGCCCTTGTTGTCCTCATCCTTCACGGAATCGTCAAACACCTTGCGCTGGTCTTTGGTCAACGCCACGCCGGTGCCCACGCAATCGGGGCACCAGCCGTGCTTGCTGTTGTAGCTGAAGAGGCGCGGGTCCAGCTCTACATACGAGGTGGAGCACACCGGGCAGGCACGCTTGGTGGAGAACACCTGCACCTGGCCAATGCCCGCTGCCGGAGTGCCGGCCAGCATGGCTTCTCTCAAACCATTCATGCCCGACAGCACATGCACCACCCCCTTGCCATGCACCAGGGCTGTGGCCAGCACCTCGCGCAGTTGCGCCTCGTGCGCCGGGTTCACATCCAGGCTGGCGACCGGAAGCTCGATGTTGTGCTCCTTGAATCGGTCGATGCGCGGAAAACCGGTGGTCGGCAAAAAGTTGCCATCCACCCGCAAATGCGTAAAGCCTCGCGGCCGCGCCCAGTCCGCCAGTTCGGTGTACACACCCTTGCGGCCCGAAACCAGCGGCGCCAGCAGACCAATATGCTGCCCGCGAAAATTCTTCAGCAGCTGCGCCGCAATGCTGTCTGCCGACTGCGGCTCCACCGCCGCGCCGTCGTGGATGCAGTGCTGCGTGCCTAGCTTGACATACAGCAGGCGCAAGAAGTGCCAGACCTCGGTAGTCGTGCCCACCGTGGATTTGCGCCCGCCGCGCGACAGCCGCTGCTCGATCGCCACGGTGGGCGGAATCCCATACACAGCGTCCACTTCAGGGCGACCCGCCGGTTGCACAATGGAACGCGCATAGGCGTTCAACGATTCCAGGTAGCGCCGTTGGCCTTCGTTGAACAGGATGTCAAACGCCAACGTGGACTTGCCAGAGCCCGAGACACCTGTCACCACGTTGAACTTGCCGCGAGGGATGTCAACGCTCAGGGATTTGAGGTTGTGTTCCTTGGCGTTAACGATTCGGATGGAGTTGTCCGCCGGGGATGGGGTTGCGCCGGGTGACGACATTGAGCTTCGCGACAAGGAGCCCGGCGCATCCCCGTCCCCGGCAGCGCGTACCAAATACTTCGCGCTAGGTTCCCCCACCTCGTGTACAACCCCCATCGCCGCCGCATACTCCCGCAACGCCTTCCCGGTATGCGACGACGCATGCAGCAACAAATCCTCCGGCGTGCCATAGGCCACCACTTCACCACCCGCATCGCCGCCCTCAGGCCCCAAATCAATCAGCCAGTCGGCAGCACGGATCACATCCAGGTTGTGCTCGATCACCAGCAGCGAATGCCCCGCATCCAGCAGCTTGCGCAAGGCCCGCATCAGCTTGGCAATGTCGTCAAAGTGCAGGCCGGTGGTGGGCTCGTCCAGCATGAACAGCGTGCCACGCCGCGCCACCGCCTGGCGGCTGGCGGTGCTGCTCTTGGCCGCCTCGGCCAGGAAGCCGGCCAGCTTTAAACGCTGTGCTTCGCCACCCGACAGCGTGGGCACCGGCTGGCCCAACTTCACGTATTCCAGCCCCACGTCCACAATCGGTTGCAACGCGCGAATGACGTCGCGGTCGTTGGCAAACAGGTCTGCCGCTTCGGTGACCGTCAGGTCCAGCACGTCGGCCACGTTGACGCGATGACTCTTGCGCTCAATCGTCACCTCCAGAATCTCGGGCCGGTAGCGCTTGCCATCGCAGTCCGGGCAACGCAGGTACACGTCGCTCAGGAACTGCATCTCGATATGCTCAAAGCCCGAGCCGCCGCAGGTGGGGCAGCGGCCATCGCCCCCGTTGAAGCTGAACTTGCTGGCCGTGTAGCCGCGCTCGCGCGACAGGTCGGCACCCGCAAAGATCTCGCGGATGGCGTCCCAGGCACCCACATAGCTCACCGGGTTGGAGCGCGCCGTTTTGCCGATGGGCGACTGGTCGACAAACACCACTTCGCTCAACTGCTCGGCACCCAGCAGGCGGCTGTGCGCGCCGGGCGTCTCGGTGGCCTTGCCGAAGTGGCGCAACAGCGCCGGCGCCAGTACGTCCTGCACCAGCGTGGACTTGCCGGAACCACTGACGCCCGTGATGCACACCAGACGCTGCAGCGGAATCTCAATGTTGACGTTCTTCAGGTTGTGCTCGGTTGCGCCCTCCAAGATCAGGCGCGGTGTGTTCTCGGCCACCATGCGCTTAAAGCCCATGCCGACCTGCTTGCGTCCGCCCAGGTAGGCGCCGGTCAGCGTGTCTGCGCCCTTGAGAGCCTCCGTGCTGCCATCGAACACGATCTGACCACCCTTCTCGCCAGGGCCTGGCCCCATGTCAATCATGCGGTCGGCCGCCATCATCACGGCCGGGTCGTGCTCCACCACCACCAGCGTGTTGCCGGCGTCGCGCAGGCGCTGCATGGCAACGATGATGCGGTGCATGTCGCGCGGGTGCAGGCCGATGCTGGGTTCGTCCAGTACGAACAGTGTGTTGACCAACGAGGTGCCCAGCGCTGTGGTGAGGTTGATGCGTTGCACTTCGCCACCGCTCAATGTGCGGCTCTGGCGGTCCAGGGTCAGGTAGCCGATGCCTACGTCGCACAGGTACTTCAGGCGTGTGCAGACTTCCTCCAGCAGCAGCTTCAATGTCTTGGCTTCGGCCTCTGATGTCGCGGGGGCCTGGAGGGCCGAAGACAGGGGCACGGGGGGTTCCTTGTCGCGAAGCTCAATGTCGTCACCCCCCGCACCCCTGCCTTCGGCTTCGCGCTCGCTGGACGAATCCAAGGCAACAGCCGAAGACACCGCCGCAGCAAGTGACTTTGCAATACCAGCCGGAGTGAGGGCTGGGCTGGGCGGAGTGGGGTCGCCGGGTGACGACATTGAGCTTCGCGACAAGGAGCCCGGCGACCCCGCTTCGCCCAGCACAGCTTGCAGCGAATCGAAGAAACGCCTTAGCCTGTCGATGGGCATCAGCATCAGGTCATGCAGGCAAAGGCCGGGCAATGCCTCCAACTGCGACCGTGTCCATTGAACTCCCTGCGGCATAAACCGCTTGGATGGCAACAAAACAGCATCCGCCTGCGCCTTGGTCCCGATGCGCCACAACAAACTCTCGGTCTTCAACCGCGCACCACCACAGGTGCCACAGGGCGTGTAGCTGCGGTACTTGGACAGCAGCACCCGGATGTGCATCTTGTAGGCCTTGGTTTCCAGATAGGCAAAGAAACGGTTGATGCCAAACCAGTGCTGGTTCCACTTCCCGTTCCAGTTGGGGGAGCCATTGATGACCCAACCCTGCTGCTCGGGCGTCAGCTTGTACCAGGGCGTGTCGCGCGGAATGCCGGCGGCCTCGGCGTGGCGCATCAGATCGTCCTGGCATTCTTGCCAAGCCGGTGTCTGCATGGGCTTGACGGCACCGGCGCGCAGCGTGAGTTTGTCGTTGGGGATGACCAGGCCCAGGTCCACGCCCACCACGCGACCAAAGCCGCGACAGGCCTCGCAGGCTCCGACGGCCGAGTTGAAGGAAAACATCGACGCAATGGGGTCAGCGTAGCGGATATCGCTTTGCGGGCAGTGCAGGCCGGTGGAGAAGCGCCAGACATGCCCCCACGCTCCGCCGCTACGCGGGTCGCTGCCCCCCAAGGGGGCCAATTCGCCTTGGGGCGGCCCGGCGGCGAATTCCGCCTCTGCATCGGCATCCACCACCACATAGACATTGAGCCGGCCGCTGCCGCGTTTCAGGGCGAGTTCAATGGCTTCGAGGACGCGGGCTTTCTCCACGCTGGTGATGCGGAAGCGGTCGGCTACGACGTCGAGGACCTTTCTCCGGCTGGAGTCGGAAACGGGGTCAGAGCCCGATTTCGTACCAGGCTTCGCACTCCGTTTGGTTTTCTTTCCTGAATCGGGATCTGACCCCGTCTCCGCCACTTCTACTTCACGCTCGGCGTGGACGCGCGTAAAGCCGCTGGCGGACAGCCACTGTGTCAGCTCTTCGGCGGTGGTGCTGGCCGGCAACTCGACCGGGAAGGTCAACACCAGGCGGGGGTCTGCCACTGGAGTGTTCGACGCCGCACGCCGCACCAGCTCCGCATAAATGGTCTCCGGCGTGTCGTGCTGCACGGGCTGGGCCGTGGCCTTGTCGAACAGTTGCGCGGCGCGGGAGTACAGCAGCTTGACGTGGTCGTTCAGCTCGGTCATGGTGCCCACAGTGGAGCGGCTGGAGCGCACCGGGTTGGTCTGGTCGATGGCGATGGCCGGGGGCACGCCCTCCACCTTGTCCACGGCCGGCTTGTCCATGCGGTCCAGAAACTGCCGGGCATAGGCGCTGAACGTCTCGACGTAGCGGCGCTGGCCCTCGGCGTACAGCGTGTCGAACACCAGGCTGGACTTTCCCGAACCGCTGGGGCCGGTGACCACCGTCAGTTCGCCCGTGCGGATATCCAGATCCAGGTTCTTCAGATTGTGCTGGCGCGCGCCGCGAATGCGGATGGTTCCCTGGGTCATGGTGCAGTGTCTTTCTGGATGAGGCCAATCATTCTAGGGACTTGAGCCTCGCGGCAGTTGGCACGGGGTCTTGGGCAATGCGGCACACAAGGGCAAACCCTAGATGTGGAAGTCCACAAGTGGCGCATCCGGGGGCCGCCTCCGACAATCGGCACCCCGCACAACACCAGGAGTTCCTGCATGAAAGCTGTCCACCACCTCTGTGTCTCGCTGCTGCTTGCTCTAGTGGCAACGGGTACCCAAGCCCAGTTGCGTATCGGACAGCCCTCGGGCTTCAGTGGCGCGGTAGCGGCCGGGGTGAAGGAAAACACGGAAGGCGCCAAGCTCTACATTGACGCCATCAACCGCCAGGGCGGTGTGCACGGGCAACAGATTGAGCTGATTTCGGTGGACGACAAATTTGACCCGGCAACCACGGCGGCGGTCGCCCGGCGCCTGATCACCGAACAGCATGTGCTGGCACTGTTCCTGAACCGGGGCACTCCGCACGCCCAGGCACTGCTGCCACTGCTGGCAGAGTTTCGCGTGCCACTGGTAGGCCCCAGCACCGGCGCCATGGCCCTGCATGAACCGGTTCAGCCTTGGGTCTTCAATGTGCGTGCGACCTACCAGCGCGAAGCCGCTCGGGCCATTAAGCATCTGGCCAGTCTGGGCATGACGCGCATTGCCGTGCTGCAAACCGACGACTCCTTTGGGGCCGATGCAACCCTTGGCGCAGAAGCCGGTTTGGCGGCGGCCTCGCTGAAACCCGTGTTGCTGCAGAAGTTCCCCCGCGAGAAGCCGGACTTTGGCGATCTGGCCAACAAGGTCAAGCAAAGCGACGCACAGGCGGTGCTGTACATTGGCTCTTCGGCTAGCGTGGCCAGCGGCGTGAAGGCTCTGCGTGCAGTGGGCGCTACCGTGCAGGTGGTCACGTTGTCCAACAACGCGTCTGAAGGCTTCATCAAACTCCTGGGCGAGCACGCCCGGGGCGTCATCGTGACGCAGGTGTTCCCCAACGAACGTGCCGTGAACTACCGCCTGATCAAGGAAGCGCAGGAACTCGCCAAGGCCAAGGGTGTGAGCGGCGTGTCACCCGCCATGATTGAGGGCTTTGCAGCGGCCAAGGTGCTGGTGGAAGGCCTGCGCCGGGCAGGGCCCAAGCCCACGCCAAGCGGTCTGCGCGACGCGCTGGAAAGTATGCACAAATACGATATCGGGGGTCTGGAAATCAACTACGGATCTACCGACCACAGTGGGCTGGATTTTGCCGACCTCTCCATCATTGGAGCGGACGGAAAATTCATGAGGTGAGCGCGCGCTCTAGCTCGGCACAGGCACTGGCACCCGCTGCGTCCTTGATCTTGGGCAAGAGTGCCAGCAGTTCATCAAAGCCACCGGCGGATTCCACTGCCAGGTTCAGGCGAAAACCCCGCAAACCTAAGGATGCCGTGAGTTTGGTGGCCAGCGGTTTGGCCTGTGTGTATCGCTCTTGCGCAGAGCGGGCACTGAAAGAGTCGACCACGGTTTGTTCTGCGGCAGCCTGCTGGGCACGCGCCTCGGCCAAAAAGGCTTCACCCGGTGCCAGTGCCAGAAAATTCTGCTCCAACATGTGGTCCACATCTTCTTGCGACAAGCCCAGACCGGCTGCACCGGCCACCACCTGTTCCACGGTCTTGTTGCCGTCAAACATGATGAATGCGGTGCGCTGCCTGGCGGAAAACAGAGGCGAACGCGCCTTGAAGGCCTGCTGGCCAGTCTCTGTCTTTATTAATTTCATGCGTGCATCCTAACGAGGGGATATCCACCTTGCAATAGGTGGTGCCCCGCTAGGATCATATCCTCCGTATACCGGTCGCAAAAAACAACTACTTGGAGGCACTGTTGGCGGGCACAGATGCCGCCGATGCAGGCATAGCCGGAGCAGCTTCGGGGACGTGCGTCGCTTCGGCTCCATGCTTTTCCCCGCCCATATCAATATCTCCACCCTTGCTCAGAATAAGCAGGGCTACGCCTGCGAACACCGCAAAACCTACAGCAATTTTCCACATATTGTTTCCTAAAAAAAAAAGACCCCGGACCACTGCGGTCCGGGGTCGTCAACTCACTCAGGGCTTAATCGTTAGCGTAGATGTCCACGTCTTTCGTTTCCTTGACGAACAACATGCCGACCACAAAGGTCATGCCAGCCACGATGATCGGGTACCACAAACCGTTGTACATGTTACCCGTCTGGGCCACGATGGCAAACGCAGTGGTTGGCAACAGGCCACCGAACCAGCCGTTACCAATGTGGTAGGGCAGGCTCATGGAGGTGTAGCGGATACGGGTGGGGAACATTTCAACCAGCATGGCAGCAATAGGACCGTACACCATGGTCACCAGGATCACCAGATAAGTGAGGATGACGACGACCATCACCTTGTCGAATTTGGCCATGTCAGCCTTGGCGGGGTAGCCAGCGGCCTTCAGCGCGTCGCCCAATGCCTTGTCGAATGCGCCCTTCTTGGCAGCAGCTTCTTCCTTGGTGGCTCCCTTGACGGTGTAACCCTCAATGACTGTTGTGCCTACAGAGATGGAGGCTGTCGTACCCGCTGCAGCTACAGCATTGTCGTAGCTCACAGAGCGTCCGGCCAGTGCCTGCTTGGCGATGTCGCACGAGCTGGTGAACTTCACGGTACCCGTTGGGTTGAACTGGAATGAGCACTCTGCTGGGTTAGCAGTCACCATCACCTTGTTGGCCGCCTGTGCAGCAGCCAGGTCAGGGTTGGCGGCTTTGGTCAATGCGGTGAACACCGGGAAGTAGGTCACCACAGCCAACAGACAACCGGCCATGATGATGGGCTTGCGGCCAATCTTGTCGGACCAGGCACCAAACACGATGAAGAACGGTGTGCCGATGATCAGGGAGATGGCCACCATGATGTTGGCAGTCGCGCCGTCCACCTTCAATGCCTGGGTCAGGAAGAACAAAGCATAGAACTGGCCGGAGTACCAAACCACAGCCTGGCCAGCGGTCAAACCGATCAGGGCCAAAATCACGATCTTCAGATTTTTCCACTGGCCGAAGGACTCGGACAACGGAGCCTTGGACGTCTTGCCTTCGGCCTTCATCTTGGTGAAAGCGGGCGATTCATTCATGCTCAAACGGATGTAGACCGACACGGCCAACAGCAGAATGGACACGATGAACGGCACACGCCAGCCCCAGTCAGCAAAAGCTGCTTCGCCGATCAGGGTACGGGTTCCC
>CAINUX010000278.1 GCA_903853895.1 uncultured beta proteobacterium
CAACGTGTAGTCGCGCTGGGTGCGCTTGATGTCTGATTCCATTTGACTCGCCCTTTCTGAGCAGAAAAGGTGTCAACTCATTTCAGGACGGGTCATCAACAACACTGAGCTTAAAAGCCAACGTGTAGTCGCGCTGGGTGCGCTTGATGTCTGATTCCATTTGACTCGCCCTTTCTGAGCAGAAAAGGTGTCAACTCATTTCAGGACGGGTCACTCAGCTTAAAAAAGCCGCTGAACCAGCGGCTTTTTGTTGCGAGTTGAAGCGCTTTACTTGAACTTCTTTTGCGACACGGTCTTGAGCTCGCTGGGCAGGCTGCCAATGTACTGGGCCAGTTCTTTGAGCTCTGCATTCGAGAACTGCTTGACCATACCGCCCATGATGGCGTTACCGCGACCGATCTGGGGATTGCCTTCGGTTTTGTACGCCTTCAGGGCCACAAACAGGTAGTCGCTGTGCTGGCCCGCAATCTTGGGGTAGGTTGGATCAATGGGTTTGTTGAAGCTGTCGCCATGGCAGGAAGCGCAACCACCCTTGGCCACCAGCGCCATGGCCTTGGCTGAGCCCTCGGGAGCTTTGGATGAGGCTGTAGCACCCGCCACCACGCCACTGGCTTCGTAATAGGCCGCCACATCGGCAATGTCCTGCTCACTCAGGGAATCCGCAATACCGCGCATGGTGGGGTGCTTGCGTTCGCCCTTTTTGTAGGCATTCAGGGCCGACGCGATGTACTTGGCACCTTGGCCGGAAATCATCGGCACCTTGTGGATTTCAGGGAAACTGGCCTGGTAGCCAACAATGCCGTGGCAGCCAATACATAGAGCGATCTTGCCTTCACCCTTTTGTGCATCCCCCTTGGCTTCTTGAGCCCAGGCGGTGAAAGTGGTCACTTGAGCGACAAGGGCAACGAAAATGGGTAGCAACAGTTTGTTCATTTTGCAAGGACAATCAGACAATGTTTGATGTAAATCTAAATTTGATTATATAGACCAGCGTTTCTCGTCCCCGGCAGCCGCCACACTGCGTGTTTACCCTTCACCCTCGCCCAACGCGTCCCACACCATGAAATTTCACGGAACCAAGAATTACGTCGCCACCCAGGACCTGATGCTTTCGGTCAATGCCGCCATCACGTTGCAGCGGCCCTTGCTGGTCAAGGGCGAGCCCGGCACTGGCAAGACCATGCTGGCCGAGGAAGTGGCCGAGGCGCTGGACATGCCGCTCCTGCAGTGGCACATCAAATCCACCACCAAGGCCCAGCAGGGCCTGTACGAATACGACGCCGTCAGCCGCCTGCGCGACTCGCAACTGTCCGATGTGGACGGTGGCGAACGCGTCAAGGACATCCACAACTACATCGTCAAGGGTGTACTGTGGCAGGCGTTTACCGCGGACAAGCAGGTGGCTTTGTTAATTGACGAGATCGACAAGGCTGACATCGAATTCCCCAACGACTTGCTGCGCGAAATCGACCGTATGGAGTTTTACTGCTATGAGACGCGCCAACTCATCAAGGCCAAGCACCGCCCCTTGGTGTTCATCACCTCCAACAATGAAAAAGAGCTGCCCGACGCCTTTTTGCGCCGCTGCTTCTTCCACTACATCAAGTTCCCCGATGCCGCCACCATGCAAAGCATCGTGGATGTGCACTTCCCCGGCCTGAAGAAAGAGCTGATCAGCGCCGCGATGAAGACCTTCTTTGACGTGCGCAACCTGCCCGGCCTGAAGAAAAAACCCTCCACCAGCGAACTGCTGGACTGGCTCAAGCTGCTGCTGGCCGAAGATATTCCGGCCGAAGCCCTGCACACCAAGGACGACAAGATGGCCGTGCCGCCGCTGGTCGGCGCCTTGCTGAAAAACGAGCAGGACGTCACGCTGTTCGAAAAGCTGATGTTCATGCAACGCCACAACCGTTAAGCCCCACGCCATGAAAAATAATCTGTGGCTGGAAGGCCTGTCCGATGCCGTTGGCTTCATCGGTGGCGCGCTGCTGGGCTTCTGGATCGGGCGCCTGCTGGGTCTGGACATTTTTGCACCCGGTTACGGCAACGCCAGCATGGGCGCCATTCTCCTGGTGGGAGTGGGTTCTGGCCTGGGTGTGAAAGTTGCACGCCTGTGGCGCGCGGCGCAAGCTGCCAAGTCCAAAGACTGAACACCATGGCCTTTGTCGAACCCGTCACCCTGTCTGCCCGCGGCGTTGATCTGGTGCCCCTGGCCCTGGAGCATGAAGACGGCCTGCGCGCAGCCGCCGCTGACGGTGCACTGTGGAACATTCGCGTCACCTCAGTGCCTGAGCCAGAACAGACACGCAACTACATTGAAAATGCGTTGGCCACGCGCGAAGCGGGCAACCGTTTTCCGTTTGCAGTACTCGAGAACGCGACCGGCAAAGTGCTGGGCTGCACCAGCTACCACGACATCGTCCCTGCCGTCAAACGCGTCGAAATCGGCTGGACCTGGTATGGCCAAAGCAGCCAGCGTAGCCACGTCAACACCACTTGCAAACTGCTATTGCTGACCCATGCGTTTGAGACGCTGGGTTGCCATGTGGTGGGCTGGCGCACCGACAACTACAACTTTGCCTCGCAAGCCGCCATTGAACGCCTTGGCGCCGAGAAAGACGGCGTGATCCGCGGACACGCCCTGCGTCGTGACGGCACCATACGCGACACCGTGATGTACAGCATGCGCGCCGGTGAATGGCCCGAGGCCAAAGCTCAATTGCTGTATCTGCTGGACAAGCCGCGCTGATAGCCGGAGGGACCACCCCATGCTCCTCGATTTTTTCTACACCCTGCGCTCCGCCAAGTTGCCGGTATCGGTCAAGGAATACCTGACCCTGCTTGAAGCCCTGCAAAAAGGCGTGGTTGGACCCAAGACACCACTGCCTGAGGACGACTCTGAACCCACTGGCTACAAGATCGATGACTTCTACTATTTGAGCCGCACCGCCCTGGTCAAGGACGAAAAGCACTATGACAAGTTCGACCGTGCCTTCGCCGCCTACTTCAAGGGCGTGGAGATGGTGGCCGACTTCACCAAGGACATCCCCGCCGAATGGCTACGCAAGAACCTTGAGGGCATGCTCAGCCCCGAAGAGCTGGCCAAGCTGCAGAAAATGGGTTGGGACGAGCTGATGGAGACGCTCAAGAAGCGGCTGGAAGAACAAAAGGAACGCCACGAAGGCGGCTCCAAATGGATTGGCACGGGTGGCACCTCGCCGTTTGGCGCCTATGGCAACAACCCCCAAGGCATCCGCATCGGCCAGGACAAGAGCCGCAACCGCAGCGCCGTCAAGGTCTGGGATCAGCGCGCCTACAAAGACTACGATGACACGCAAGAGCTGGGCACGCGCAACATCAAGGTCGCACTGCGCCGCCTGCGCAAGTTCGCCCGCGAAGGCCACGAGGACGAGCTGGATCTGGACGAGACCATCAGCAAAACGGCGGCCAATGCCGGCTACCTGGACATCAAGATGCGGCCCGAACGCCACAACAACGTCAAGGTGCTGCTGCTGATGGACGTGGGCGGCACCATGGATGACCACATCCAGCGCGTGGAAGAGCTGTTCAGCGCCACCAAGACCGAGTTCAAGCACCTGGAGTTCTATTACTTCCACAACTGCGTCTACGACTTCATGTGGAAGAACAACCG
>CAINUX010000279.1 GCA_903853895.1 uncultured beta proteobacterium
GATTTTCTTGCCCGCCACCATCATGGTGCCGCCGGTGGCGTAATCCAGACCCATCATGAAACCCACCGCTGTCTGCTTGCCGTAGGCCTCGAGTGCGCCGGTCTTGCTGTAGATGTGGGCGATCTTGATTTCTTTGGATTGGGCCAGGGCAGCGCTGCCCGCCATTGCGCTGCATAGCGCGGTTGCAATCAATGAAGCCTTGAAAACCCAGCGGCGTTGGTACATGTATGTCTCCTGTTGTGGTGATGTGAACAGGATCGAGTGTGCATGAAACGTGCCAAACGTCAGTGCATTGATTTCATTGCATATTCTTGTATGGCATCATGGAAACCAAAATATATGCATGTATTTCATACGGGTCAAAGTGTATTTAATTAATACACTTTGACTGAATATTAGCCATATTTTAGTCGGGCATACAAAGTTGCCCGCGCCATGCCGAGCATCTTCGCGGCTGCGGCCTTGTTCCCACGGTTGGCCCGCAACGCGGCCTGGATGGCCCGCTGCTCCAGTTCGGCCACTTGCTCTGCCAACGGCCGCAGCAACTCCGATCCACCATCCAAATCAGCAGCGATTGTTGCCGGGCGGTCGTGGTCGGGCGCAGAGTCTGAGTTCGCCGTGGCAGACGCCGCTGTGGGCATCGACTCCATGGGCTGCACTCCGGACTCGCGCAGCACCGTTTGCAATTGCTGGACATCAATGCGCGGTGAATCACTTCGCATGGCCGCCTGCTCCAGCACATTGCGAAGCTCGCGAATGTTGCCGCGCCAAGGTTGCGCCTCCATCAGCGCCAATGCATCGCTCGACAACTCCGGTGGCGACATGCCGCTGCGCAACGCAACGTCTTCCCCCAGGGCCTCCAGCAGCGCCGCGATGTCAGCCCGGCGCTCGCGCAAGGGCGGCACGCGAATGGGCAACACGTGAAGGCGGTAGAACAGGTCTTCGCGAAAGCCCCCTTCGCGCACCAGGCGCGTCAGGTCACGCGAAGTGGCGGCGATGACGCGCACATCGATGGGAATCAGCTTGTTGGAGCCCAACGGCTCAATCTCGCCTTCCTGCAGGGCCCGCAACAGCTTGGACTGCAACGCCAGCGGCATATCGCCGATTTCATCCAGAAACAGCGTGCCACCGTGGGCCAGGCGGAACTTGCCGTCGCGCCCCTTGCGGTCCGCACCGGTGAATGCACCTGGAACAAACCCAAAAAATTCGGCCTCCAGCAGCGTATCGGGCACCGCCGCGATATTGACGCTGATGAACGGTCCTGCGGCACGTTTTGACGCCGCATGGATGGCATGGGCCAGCAGCTCCTTACCCGTCCCGGTTTCACCCAGTAGCAGCACGGGGCTTGACGACTGCGCTGACCGACGGGCTTGGCGCTTGACCTCGATGGCGGCCGCACTCAAGCCGATGAAGCTGGCAAAGGTGTACTTGGATTGGCGCTGCCCTGTCTGCTTGAGCCGCTGGGCTCCAACAAGCTGATTCCCATTGATGTGCGGGTCATCGCCGCTACTTCGCGCGACCTGACCCGCCTGGTGCGTGAAGGGGGCTTTCGCGAAGACTTGTTTTACCGCCTGCACGTGTTGCCCATTCGCGTGCCGCCCCTGCGTGAACGCCGGGCGGACATCGCTGCGCTGCTGGAGGC
>CAINUX010000280.1 GCA_903853895.1 uncultured beta proteobacterium
GCCTGACCCAGCCCGCAGATGGAGGCGTCCACCATCACCTGGCTCAAGTCCTCCAGCGTCGTGTTGTCCCATCTCGCGGCCTCCATCAGCGTGGCGGCCTTGGCCGTACCGACCCGACACGGCGTGCACTGCCCACAACTCTCGTCCGCAAAGAAACGCATGGCGTTCAACGCCGCGTCACGCGCACGATCATGTTGACTGAGCACGATGACGGCGGCCGAGCCGATGAAGCAGCCATAGGGCTGCAGCGTGTCAAAGTCCAGCGGAATGTTGTTCAGACTGGCTGGCAAAATGCCGCCAGATGCGCCACCCGGGAGGTAGGCGTAGAGCGTGTGGCCGTCCAACATGCCGCCGCAGTATTCGTCGATCAGCTCCTGCACTGTGATGCCGGCGGGTGCGAGCTTGACGCCGGGGTGCTTCACCCGGCCACTCACACTAAATGATCGCAACCCTTTGCGGCCATGTCGCCCAAAGCTTGTGAACCATTGCGGGCCTTTCTCGACAATGTCGCGCACCCAATAGAGGGTTTCAAAATTATGCTCCAGCGTCGGGTGGCCAAACACACCGACCTCGGCGATGTAGGGCGGGCGCATGCGGGGCTCACCGCGCTTGCCTTCTATGCTCTCGATCATGGCCGACTCTTCGCCGCAAATGTAGGCCCCGGCGCCACGGCGCAGTTCGATCTGGGGCAGCGGGCAGGGCGGCTCGGCCTGTAGCTTGGCCAGCTCGGTCTGCAGAATCGCGCGGCAGCCGTGGTATTCATCCCGCAAGTAGATGTAGCACGCTTCGGTACCCACCACCTGGGCTGCGATCAGCAGGCCTTCCAGAAAGCGGTGCGGGTCGCGCTCGAGGTAGGTGCGGTCCTTGAATGTGCCGGGCTCGCCTTCGTCAATGTTGACTGCCATCACGCGGGGTGCAGGCTGCTCGCGCACGATGCGCCATTTGCGCCCGGCGGGGAAGCCTGCGCCACCCAGGCCGCGCAGGCCGGAGTCTTCCATCGCGGCGATTACCTGCAGCGGGTCGTATTCGCCCTGCACAACGGCGGCGGCCAGACCATAGCCGCCCTGAGCGCGGTAGGTGGCGTAGTCGGCGTATGCAGGCGCCGCCTGCTGCTGCGCGGGCGGGGGCGAGATACTTTTCTCCGCGAACTCGCTTGCTATGAAAGTAGTAGCGTTGTCATCAGGTAATTCGAGGGCTAGCAGCTGATTTTTCATATGAGATCCGGCCAGGGAGGCAATAGCGTGCTCCGTGGCGTGGATCACCGGGCACTGGTGAACGCTGGCTACCGGCGCCTGTTCGCAGCGGCCCAGGCAGGGCGCGGCCACGATGCGGATAGCGGGGTTTCCCAGCAGCGCGGGCAGGCGCGCCAGGATGCCTTGGGCACCGGCCATCTCGCAGGCCAGGCCGTCGCACACGCGAATGGTCAGCGCCGGTGCCGTGGCGTCATCCTTCAGAATCTCGAAGTGGTGGTAGAAGCTGGCGACCTCAAAGACCTCGGCCATGGGGATCTTCATCTCTTGCGCCAGGGCCACCAAATGGCGTTCGAACAGCGCGCGGTAGCGGTCGTTGAAGGCATGCAGGTGCTCGATCAGCAGATCCCGGCGGTGACCGTCTGCGGGGCGCTGGCCGATCAGGGCACGCACTTGCAGCAGTGCGTCTGGCTCGGCCTGGCGGCCTTTGAGCTGGTTGCGGCTCTTGCGCAGACCGGCGCGTAGTTCATCTATGGTGGCATTCATGCCAATAGCATACCCATTGCAGAACGCGATCCCTCATTTCAGGCGCCGCCAGGGCTTGAGACGAGAACATTTCGATTAGGATGGTCCATACCCCGCACCAGGAGACACGCAATGCCTACCTTCACAACCTTGCAGATAGAGCAGGATGCGGAAAATCCGCGGGTAGCCCGGCTATTGCTCAATCGGCCGGAACGGCTCAACGCCATTAACGATGCCACGCCACGCGAAATCCGTTTGGCCGTTGAATGGGCGAACAGCCACGATGGAGTCCATGTCATCGTGGTTGAAGGTGCTGGCAAGGGATTCTGTGGCGGCTACGACCTTTCCCAGTTTGGTCAAGGGGAGATCGATCACCCTTGCCAGCAGGAGCGCCATCCCTGGGACCCCATGGATGACTACGCCTACATGAAGCGCAATACTGAGGACTTCATGAGTCTGTGGCGCAGCCCCAAACCCACCATTGCCAAGGTCCACGGTTACGCAGCGGCAGGCGGCAGCGACATTGCGCTATGTTGTGACCTGCTGGTCATGGCGGATGATGCGCGTATCGGCTACATGCCGACGCGGGTTTGGGGGTGCCCCACCACGGCGATGTGGACGTATCGCTTAGGCCCCACCCGCGCCAAGCAACTGATGTTTACTGGAGACACCATCGACGGCCGCAAGGCACTGGAGTGGGGGCTGGCGAACGAAGTGACCCATGTTGACCAACTCGATAACGTGACCATGGCTTTGGCCAGTCGAATAGCAGGCGTTCCACGCAGCCATTTGGCCATGCACAAATTGGTGGTGAACCAGGTCATGATGAATATGGGACTGGAGCAGTCCCAGATGATGGCAACCGTTTTCGATGGCATTACCCGCCACAACCCGGAGGGCCTGTGGTTTCGCCGCTATGCCCAGGAGCAAGGATTCAAGGCGGCAGTGGAATGGAGGGACAGCGGCCGACCCATCCCACAAGGCGACGAGGCCCGCGCCATGATTGCGGAAATGGAGCAGCGCCGCAAGTAAGTCGGGCGCTGCTTCTTCGCCTCAGGGCGTCACGGGTTGGGCCGCCGGCCAGTCGGTGTCGCCCGTGCGCTTGAGCGTCATTTCCAGAATCTTCCGCGGCGGCTGGTCCTTGGCTAAATATTCGCCGACCTCATGCCACACCCCCCCTTCGATGGTGATGGTGTAGCGCACGGTCGCTTGCGGACCAGCGGCCAGTTCCCACGTGACGCCGTTGGGGATTGCCTCCATGCGGTAGGTCCCCGAGCGGCCCTGTGCATGTGCCCGAAATTCAAAGGCGCCCGTTTTTACATCGGCCGACACGGTGCCCAGGGCGTTGAACGCCAACGTGCCATCGCTGCGGTAACCGCGTCCTTCAATGACCAGAACGTCCCCGTTCAACATTGAGCCGACTCTTTCAGTCTGCCGCACAACATACGGTTTCCCGTCCGGCCCCATGCCCTTGGTTTCGCCAACCCAGGTTCCCTTCAGCAGGTCTAGTTTTTGCATCAATGCGCTTTGGGGCGGAGCAGTTTGGGCGGCGGCAGGGCTGGCCCACATGGCGCCGGTCAGCAATGCACCCACTAGCAGGTGGGCTAGGTGTGTTGATCTTTTCATCTTGAACGGTTCTGGTTGGTGAGGAAGAAGCCAAGCATAAGCATTCGCGGCTGATCGCAATTGAAGATTTCGGACACCCTGGCCAATCTCAGTCCGTGCCGTTTAGTTCAGCCACATTGGTGTGCTGAATCTGGCGCAAATAGTGGTGCAGCAATTGGGGTGACATGCCAAAGACGGCGCGCATCTCCCGTGAAAGATGCGCTTGGTCGGAGTATCCGTGTTCGTAGGAGATTGCGGCGATTCCCGCTGGCGCGTTTTGCAACAGATCAGCGCAGGCCCGGCGGACCCGACGCAAGCGCGAAAAAACCTTTGGGGTCAACCCAACCTCCGCCACAAAACGCCGACGCAACTGGCGTTCACTCAGCCCAAAGGACTCCAACAGTGCGCCCAGCGGCTCTTCGCCCTCGCTTGTGACCAGTATCGCTACCAGCTTCTGCACAGCCGCATCGAGCAAGTTGGTGTGCTGGGCGCGGTCGGCAAACATGCGCTCGGCGCAGGAGGAAAACTCGGCCAAGGACTGTGGCAACGGCGACATCATATTGCGCAGGGCTGCATGCCAGTCGGGGAGGATGGACTCAAGGGCGATGTTTTTGCCAACGATCAATGCCACATCCAGTCCCGTGAAAGCGCGCAATGCACCGGGCTGCAGGCGTATGCCTCGGTAGCGCACGCCCTTGAAAACCGGTACGCGCAGTGCCACGGCGCCCGGACCTGTCAAAGAGGAAAAAAATTGCCCGCCAGGGCCCGGTTCGACCAGGGTCAGGTTGCAAGCACCGTCTGGCATGACGACATGATCGACCTGCGCGGGGTCTTGGTCTGTCACATCAAATGCCCAAAACCGATCGACCAGATCGGCCAATGCGTGGGACGGTTGTTGTTCTTCGTATCGCATGGTCAGTTTTGCGGGGACTCCAGAAATGCAAAACCCCGCGTAGAACGCAGGGTTTGCAAATTTGCCGCATTGCTGCAGCGTTTGTCGTCACGGTACCGTAACGTAAACCGGGCGAAGGTGCACCGGTGGTGGGTTGAGGTTGGTCTGGTGCTTGTCTATAGGATGCCACCTTTCTCGAGAAACTCTACCGCGACCCATTGCTTTGCAACAGCATCCGCGTGAATTCGACTATAGGCAAAGTCTGGAAGAATGCAAGGGCGAATTTGACTGGGTGAATTTGGCCTATTACAGCGTGAAGGTGAAATTGTCGATGAGAGCGCCCGGGGTGCGCGAGCCGCCGAGGGCGCGCTGGAAGTAGGTGTCCACCGCCGGGTCAATGGCGGTGTGGGTGGTCAACGCGACCAGTTTGCTGCCCAGCGCATCGTAGAGGCTCTCGTCCCACCGCATGTCTTTGATGGGGCCGACGATCTCGCCGTTTTCCACCCAAAAGCAGGCATAGCGGGTCATGCCGGTCACGCGGGCCGATACGGGGTCGCTCCAGTTCAGGTAATGCAGATTGGACAGGTACAAGCCCGTTCCCAATTGCTGCAATACATCCTTCTCTTCCAGCGTGCCCGGTGCCACGTCTAGAGCACGCGGTGATTCGGATTCGTTTGCACCATTGGCGATCAGGCCAAATTCTTTGCTGGTGCGCGAACTGACCAGCAGCGTGGAGAGTTCACCCGCAGCAATGAGCGGCACCGCAGGCTCGGACACTTCGCCCAGTGCGTTGAAGCGCGGGGTGAGCCCCAGGCCAAAGTTCTCGGTGACGTGCACTTGCGTGGACAAACGGCATTCCTTGTCTGCCAGCTTTTTGAACGGGCTGCGGCCCTGCTTCCAGGCGGATGCTGACAGCGCGTTCCAGCCCATCATGCCCACCAGGTCGGCAACCGCGCGCGGTGCCAGGTAGGTTCGGTACTGGCCGGGCGCCACGGTCTGCAATGGCTTGGCCATCAGCCGCAACAAGTGCTTGCTATGGGCCAGGTTGGCCGCCCACTGTGAAGAATCCCAATGGGTTCCGGCGTAGCTGCCCTTGACGGCACGTGAGCCGTTGTAGAGCGAGTAATCCATGAAAAATGTCTGTGTGGCAAACCAGTGGCGCTGGCCTTTTGAATTGCGGTTGGCCCGCACGATGGAGCCCGCTGCGTACAAACCGGCCATGTCGCAGCCCTCGGCGGGGCCCACCACGGCGCCAACCACGGCATGTGGAGTCAGCAATTGGCCACGGAAGGTTTCGTCGCTGATGCCGTGGTTTTCTACTGGAACCTGGTGGGGGTCCAGTGGCAGCACGGCCAACTCGGCACGACACTGGTACAACATGTGCAGCATGGCATCGCGGTCGGATTCGAAGTTGCCCGACAGGGTGCGGGTCATCTCGGTGGTGCGGCCCGCGCCTTGCAGTTGCAGGCCCATGGCAATCTGCTCCACATTGGTGTTCTGTCGCACCCGGTTGTTGTTGAAGCGGACAAACAGGGTTTCTTCGGCGTTCAGGTTTAGCGTCGCGGCCTCGTCACCCAGCAAGCTCCCCAACACACAGTCGGCCACGGCATCAAAGTGCTGGCGCACGGTATCAATAAAATCGCACTGGCTCATGACTGGCCTCCAAACACTTCCACGCCACGGAACAGGCAGGGCGGCGACGAGTGCCCGACCCGGATGACCTGGCTGGGCTCCCCCTTGCCGCAAAACGGTGTGCCATACGTGGCTTCGTCTTTGCCAACTGCGCCCAGGCGGTTCCAGAAGTCGACCGTGACGCCGCGGTAGTTGGGGTTGCGCACCACACTGGCCAGCTTGCCGTTCTTGATCAGATGGCCGTGTTCGCAGCCAAACTGGAATTTGTTGCGGTAGTCGTCAATCGACCACGAGCGGTTGGTGGACATCAAGATGCCATCCTCGACCGACGCAATCATGTCCTGTAGCTCGGATGTGCCGGGCTCCAGGTTCACATTGGCCATGCGGTCAATGGGTGCGCGGTTCCATGAAGCTGAGCGGAAGTTCGCCACCCCTGGCAGACCGCTGCGCTCCTGGGATTCAACCGAGCCCAGGCCCCGCTTGAGCACGCCGTCTTCAATCAAAAACTCACGGCGCGCCGGGTGGCCTCCGTCGTCGAAGGCGTAACTGGCCATGGCGTTTTGTTTGGTCGGGTCAAAGGTCACATTCATCAGCGGCGATCCGTAGCGCAGGCTGCCAAAGTCGGTGGGCTGCACAAAGCTCCAGCCGGCGTAGTTGCGTTCGTCGCCCAGTATGCGATCAAGCTCCAGCGGGTGGCCTATGGACTCGTGAATTTGCAACATCATCTGGTCAGGCATCAGGATCAAATCCATGGTGCCCGACGGGCAGTTGGGTGCAGCCAGCAGTTCCAACGCCTCGGTTGCCACGCGCAAACCCTGCTGTGCAAACACGGACGCATCGAACACCTCTCCACCATACTGGCCCGTATGGTTCCAGCTGCGGGTTTGGGATTGCATGCCTTCGGCGGCCGTCGCGGCCACCGCAATATCCACCATGTCAAAGCGCTGGGTGGTGTGCGTTCCGTTCGTCGAGTAGTAGTCGATCTGCGCCTGTATCACCATCACCCGCGCACTGCGGTTCACCACTTTGGCGTCAATCGCCATGGCTTTGGAGGCTGTTAGCAGGCACTCGGTAATCAATGCTAACGAAGAGGCGGCCAATGGGGTCTGCGTCGGGCTCTCGTATGCGCCCTGCACAGCCGCGCGGTGCGCATCGCTGAACGCATGCACCTTGTGGCCGCTGGTGGCGTTGGTGGTGGCAATCGCCTGGTCAAACGCCCGCTGAAGGCCCGTGTCGCTCAGGTCCGCCGTGGCTGCATAGCCAAAGTGACCGTCAATCAATACCTCGCACATCACGCCTTCTTCCCGCGTGGTTTCGTTCTTCTCCGGAGCGTCGTTGCGCACGGCGCGAGACTGGGTGCTTTCACGTGAGTAGCGCAGGCCTGCCCACTGTGCTGCCTTTTGGGCATGGCGCAGGGCCGATTGGGGGTCAAAGTGTGGCATGTTGGGTCAAGATTTTCTGTGGCCGATGAACGGCGGTGCGGCCAAGTCTACTGTGTTGTACTGCGAGCGATCAAAGCTCCGCGTATTCTTTGGCAGGACTGACCCAGTCCCGCTCTAGAATGATTTTCTGGCTGAAGGAGAGGTCTCATGAAAGTTGCACGATGCCTTGCACTTGTTGCCTGTTTGATCGCCGTACAGCACGTTGATGCTGCACAAACGCTTCGTTACAGTGCGGTGAGTTCATGGAACATGCCTTATGGCAGGTTCGATGGCGAGCAGCTGGTTGACGGCATCATGTTCGACCTGGCTATAGCCATTGAAAAGCAAGTGCAGATACCGGTTACGTTTGTGGCCTTGTCGCGCAAGCGCGTCGACGGTGCGGCACTGAGTGGAGATCTTGACCTGCGTTGTTACATGACACCGCAGTGGACGGAATTGCCGGACCAATACGTCTGGAGCGGAAAGCTGTTCGAAGTGACCGACGTCATTTTTGGAACTGATGCAACTCCGGCTCCTGCCGAGGTGGATGACATTCCGTCCGGATCGATCACCAGCACCGTGCTTGGCTACGGATATCCAACCCTGGATGCCCATTTCGCGAGCGGGCGTCTGAAGCGTGAAGATGCGGTTGATCAGGAAAAGGTGAATCTGAAAATGACGGCAGGTCGCACGCCCTATGGCGTGAGCGAAACAATCGCGCTGAACTGGTACCAACGTCTGACGCCCAAGCACAGGCATTCTGCTTGGCGCCTGCCTATTTCCCGGCATGACTTTCAATGTGGAATCCCGAAGAAGGGCAAGATTCCAGCCTCAACGATTCTCAAAGCGTTTGAGGCTATGAAGAAGTCCAATCAATTTGACGAGATCTTGCGCAAATACCGTTAGGGCAGCGCCGCTCTAGTTCACCATCACCAGCTTGCCCATCACTCCACGCGAACCCATGTGGGCGTAGGCGGCCTTGAGTTCGGCCATGGGCATGGTGCGGTCGATGACCGGCTTGATCTTGCCGTGGCCGTACCACTGCGCCAACTCGCCCATCATCGCGGCGTTGGCCTTGGGTTCGCGTTTCGCGAAGTCGCCCCAGAACACGCCGACGATGGACGCACCCTTAAGCAGCGCCAGGTTGAAGGGCAGCGCTGGAATCGGACCGGAGGCAAAGCCCACGACCAAATAGCGCCCGCGCCAGGCAATGGAGCGGAAGGCCGGCTCGGCAAAGTCGCCACCCACGGGGTCGTAAATTACATCAGGGCCTTTGCCGTCGGTCAGCGCCTTCAGGGCATCACGCAGGTTCTCGGTGGAGTAGTTGATGGTGGCGTCGGCGCCAATGCTCTTGCACAGGTCGCACTTCTCTTGGGTGGACGCGGCGGCAATCACCTTGGCGCCCATGGCCTTGGCGATCTGGATGGCCGAGGTACCGACACCGCCTGCTGCGCCCAGAACCAGCACGGTTTCACCGGCCTTGAGTTGCGCGCGGTCCACCAGCGCGTGGTGGGATGTGGCATAGATCATGATGAACGCTGCGGCATCCACCATAGGGAAGCCGGGCGGCAGCGGCATGCACAGTGCCGCAGGGGCAATGGTGTGCGTCCCAAAACCGCCGGTGCCGCTCAGACAGGCCACCGCTTGGCC
>CAINUX010000281.1 GCA_903853895.1 uncultured beta proteobacterium
CAACGTGGCCAATGGTGCCCACGTTCACGTGGGGCTTGGTACGTGTGAATTTTTCTTTTCCCATTGTCAGACTCCGAAAAGTAATGCGTACAAATCAATAACAACTACGACACAACCAGCACAACGCCAGCAGCATACAAACCTGGTGCCCTTTGCGGGAATCGGACCCGCGACCTCTCCCTTACCAAGGGAGTGCTCTACCACTGAGCCAAAAGGGCAAAAAAACCTTCAAAACCAAACCAATAACAAACCGACTATGGAGCGGGGTAGGAGAATCGAACTCCTCGCTTTAGCTTGGAAGGCTAAGGTATTACCACTATACGAACCCCGCAGAGGCTCATCCAATACAGTCAAGTCATCACTGGTGGAGAGGGCTGGATTCGAACCAGCGTACTCGTAAGAGGGCAGATTTACAGTCTGCTGCCATTAACCACTCGGCCACCTCTCCTAAGGTGAACCCCGGATTATGCCACGGGTTTTGGGCCTTGTCATATCCTGCCACCGAGAATTTTCCAAAAATGGGCCGTTTGCAGGCTGGCTCAAACGGGCGCCGGATGTGCTTCGCGCCAAGCTCGCGCCTGTGAAAAGTGGCCGCAACCGATAAATGGCACGGGCGGCCGCAGCGCCGACAGGGGCGAGGGGTGGTTGGCCGTCAGCACCAGGTGGCGGCTGGCATCGATCAGCGGCTGTTTGCTCTGGGCATGCGCACCCCAGAGCATGAAAACGGCCTGCTGGGCATTTTGGGAAACGTGGCGAATGATGGCGTCGGTTAGCAGTTCCCAACCCTTGCCGGAGTGACTGGCGGGTTGCCCCTCTTCCACCGTCAGGCAGGTGTTGAGCAAGAGAACGCCCTTTTGCGCCCATTGCACCAGGCTGCCGCCGGGCTGCGGCATGGCGGGGATGGGCGTGCCCAGATCGCGCTGCAGCTCCTTGAAAATATTGCGCAGGGACGGTGGAAATGGCACGCCCGGCGCCACGGAAAATGCCAACCCTTCCGCCTGACCGCGTCCGTGGTAGGGGTCCTGGCCCAGGATCACCACCCGAACGGCCTCGGGCGGCGTCAACTGCAAGGCCCGCAACGGCTGCGGCGGAAAAATGCACGCCCCAGCCTGCAGACGTTGTTGCAAAAAGCCCATGACAGCCTGCCCCGCGGTCGACTGGAAAAACCCGTCCACCAGCGGCTTCCACCCGGGCGCCACCGGCCAGGCCGACGGATCGGCTGACTGCAATTGCCCTTCCGCGGACGGCGATGGGGCAACTTCCGGCGAAGAAATGCCGTCGTCGGGCATGAACGAGGACATTACGGACTCCCCCGTTTAACCGAACAAGGCGGCCAGCGCCTCACCCGGATCTGGTGCACGCATGAAGGCCTCGCCGACCAGAAAGGCGTTGACACCGGCCGCGCCCATGCGCAGCACATCGTCGCGCGTCAGGATCCCACTCTCGGTTACCAGCAGCCGGTCGGCGGGAACCTGGCCCTTAAGCGCCAGCGTGGTGTCCAGCGTGACTTCAAAGGTTTTCAGGTTGCGGTTGTTGATGCCAATCAGCGGCGTCTTGAGCTTGAGCGCACGTTCCAGTTCGGCGCCGTCATGCACCTCCACCAGCACCGCCATGTCCAGGCTGCGGGCGATGGCTTCCAGGTCTCTCATCTGCGCGTCATCCAGGCAGGCGGCGATCAGCAGGACACAATCGGCGCCCATGGCCCGGGACTCGTAGATTTGGTACGGATCGACCATGAAGTCTTTGCGCAGCACGGGCAGCTGGCAGCTGGCGCGTGCCTGCTTGAGGTAGTCCACCTCGCCCTGAAAAAACTGCACGTCGGTCAGCACTGACAGACAGGCTGCACCGTGCTCGGCATAGGACTGCGCGATGTCGGCCGGAATGAAGTCTTCCCGCAGCACACCCTTGCTGGGGCTGGCCTTTTTGATCTCGGCAATCACGGCCGGTTTGCCCGCGGCAATTTTGGCCTTGAGCGCGCCGACAAAGTCGCGCGTCAGTACCCGCGATTCGGCGTCGGAGCGCACCACGGCCAGCGACTTGCGCTGAATTGCAGCGGCCACTTCCTCGCGCTTGACCGCCACGATCTTGTCCAGAATATCGCTCATATTTTTCCTATTCAGTTGGGGTCAGGGCACATATGCTGCGCAAAGTGGTCCTGTCCACAAGTCAGCATATTAGTTGGGGTCAGAGCACATCGCTTTGCGGGTGATCTGCCCCACGAGATCATTGGCTTGCAAGTTCGCCCGATAGCTTGATCAGTGCCTGTAACTTGGCCTTGGCCGCGCCGGATTCAATGGCGGCACGCGCCAGCTGGATGCCATCCACCATGCTGGTGGCCACATTGGCCGCGTACAGCGCCACGCCAGCGTTGAGCACCACGATATCCTTGGGCGCACCGGCCTGGTTGTCCAGGACCCCCATCAGCATGGCGCGGGACTGGTCCGGCGTCTCCACCTTGAGCGCGCGGTTGCTGGCCATGACCATCCCAAAGTCTTCCGGGTGGATTTCGTACTCGGTGATCTTGCCGTCTTTCAGCTCGCCCACCAATGTGGATGCGCCCAGGCTCACTTCGTCCATGCCGTCACGGCCATACACCACCACCGCATGCTCCGCGCCCAGGCGCTGCATCACCCGCACCTGGATACCCACCAGATCAGCATGGAAAACGCCCATCAGGATATTGGGGGCGTTGGCCGGATTGGTTAGCGGCCCCAGCAGGTTGAAGATCGTCTTGATGCCCATTTCGCGGCGCACCGGAGCCACGTTCTTCATGGCGGGATGGTGGTTGGGCGCGAACATGAAGCCAATGCCCGTCTCGCCCACGCACTGTGCGATCTGCGCAGGGGACAGGTTGATATTGAGGCCCAGGGACTCCAGCACGTCGGCGCTGCCACTCTTGCTGCTTACGCTTCGGCCCCCGTGCTTGCTGACCTTGGCCCCGGCCGCGGCGGCCACGAACATGGAGCATGTCGAGATATTGAAGGTGTGCGAACCGTCGCCGCCGGTGCCCACAATGTCCACCAGATGGGTTTTGTCGGCGATCTCCACCTTGGTCGAAAATTCGCGCATGACCTCGGCCGCAGCCGAAATTTCGCCAATAGTTTCCTTCTTGACGCGCAGGCCGGTGATCAGTGCCGCCATCATCACGGGCGACATCTCGCCAGACATGATCTGGCGCATCAGGTGCAGCATCTCGTCATGAAAAATCTCGCGGTGCTCGATGGTGCGCTGCAGGGCCTCCTGCGGGGTGATCTGGCCAAGGAGAGTCGGCATGGTGTTTCCTTTCTATGCGTTGGGCGACTGCGTGAGCGCCAGTTTGATTCCGAATCCAATGAACAGGGTGCCAGCCACACGGTCAAGCCAGTGCATGCTTTTCTGTACGACACTGGCCCGGCGGGCCAGCCAGGCAGCCGTCAGCGCCCAACCCAGGTTCACCCACAGGCCATTGAAGTTGAACAACAGCCCCAGCAGCAAAAAGGCCGTCGGCTTGTGCTCCACCGTGGGGGCGATGAACTGCGGCAAAAAGGCCAGGAAGAACAGCGCCACCTTGGGGTTCAGCACATTCGTCCAGAAGCCCCGCAGAAAAATAGTCTTGTAACAATTTTGGCCGCTAGCTCTCTTGGAATCTAACGATTCAGCTTCCAAATCAATAGCTCCTCCAGTTTTGGACAGCAACAGCCTGCAGCCCACATAAACCAGATACACGGCGCCCAGCCACTTCAGCACGGTGAATGCCGTGGCGGAGGCAGCCATCAGGGCACTCACACCAACAGCGGCGGCCACTATGTGCACAAAGCAACCCGCCGCGATCCCCAGCGCAGCCACCATACCGGCGCGGGCGCCGCCACGCAGGGCGTGGGAAACGATGTACAGCACGTCGGGGCCAGGCGTCAGGTTCAGCAACAGACCGGCGGCGACAAAGAGCAGGATTTGATCCAGTGACATGATCGGAACCCGCTCAGTACACGCCGGCGCCGGACGCGGACGATGCCGCGGGCACAGGCGCCAGGTCCCGGAAAAATTGGCGCACGCATTCCAGCGCGCGGTCGATTCCGGCAGCGTCCACATCCAGATGAGTGACAAAGCGCAGGCCCAACAGCCCGGTTGCCAGCACGCCGTGCTGCTGCAGATAGGCTTGCAAGGCCGGTCCCTGGCCGTCGGCCACCTCCACAAAGACGATATTGGTTTGCGCCGAGCGCACCTGCACGCCCGCGATACCCTGCAAGCCCTGGGCCAACCGCTGCGCCAGCGCGTGGTCGTCGGCCAGGCGGTCTATGTGATGGTCCAGCGCGTAGGTGGCGGCAGCGGCCAGAAATCCAATCTGGCGCATGCCACCACCGGCCATCTTGCGGATGCGATGGGCGCGTGCTATCAGCGCCTTGCTGCCGCACAGGGCCGAGCCCACTGGCGCCCCCAGGCCCTTGCTGAAACACACCGATACGCTGTCAAAGTGGCTGGTGATTCTCCGGGCCGCCGCGATAGCGCCACCACCGACTTGGGGCGGCCCGTCGTCGGCGTGCGCTTGCACTTGAGCCATGGCCACTGCCGCGTTGAACAGGCGGGCGCCGTCCAGGTGCGTGGCCAGGCCGCGGGCGCGCGCCAGGGCTGTGGCCTGCGCCAGGTAGTCGGCCGGCATGGGAAAGCCGTTCCAGGTGTTTTCCAGGCACAGCAGGCGGCTGCGCGCGAAGTGCTCGTCATCGGGCTTGATAGCGGCGGCGATTTCGGCCAGGGCCATCTGGCCGTTTGCATCCAGGTTCAAGGGCTGCGGCTGTATGCCGCCGAGCACCGCAGCGCCGCCGCCTTCGTAGCGGTAGGTGTGCGCCAACTGCCCCACGATGTATTCGTCCCCCCGCCCGCAGTGCGCCAGCAGCGCACACAGATTGGCCTGGGTGCCCGAGGGCATGAACAGGGCCGCCTCGAAACCCAGCATCGCGGCTATCTGGTCCTGCAGCGCCAGGGCGCTCGGATCATCGCCAAACACGTCATCGCCCAGCGCAGCGCCGTACATGGCATCCCGCATCGCCAGCGTGGGCTGGGTCACGGTGTCGCTGCGCAGGTCGACCACCGCGGCTCCAGCCAAAAGCTTATCGGTCATATTGGCCTCCAGCCCCCGTGATTATTGAGCTAACAGCTACTAATTTCATAGCGATCCTGGTGTAGCTCAGCGCAAGAAGTTTTGCAGCATGGCGTGGCCGTGCTCGGTCAGTATGGACTCGGGATGAAACTGCACGCCTTCCATGCGCACGGCGTCGGGCAGACCGCTGTGGCGCACACCCATGATCTCACCGTCGTCAGTCCACGCGGTGATCGCAAGTTCCTTGGGGCAGGTGGCGCGCTCAATGGCCAGCGAGTGGTAGCGGTTCACCGTGAATTGTTCGGGCAGGCCGGCAAAGACGCCCTCCTGCGTGGTCGTAATCATCGAGGTCTTGCCGTGCATCAACTGCTGCGCCCGGATGATCTTGCCGCCCAGCGCGGCGCCAATGCTCTGGTGGCCCAAACAGACGCCCAGAATGGGAAGCTTGCCCATGAAGTGCTGGATGGCAGCCACCGAAATACCTGCCTCCGTCGGAGAACACGGTCCGGGGGAGACGACCAGGCGGTCGGGCTTGCGCAGGGCTATACCTTCCACGGTGATCTCGTCATTGCGGAACACCTCGACCTCGGCACCCAGTTCACCGAAGTACTGGACGATGTTGTAGGTGAAGCTGTCGTAGTTGTCGATCATCAGTAGTTTCATGCCGTTGCTCCCTCACGCAGCCGTGCAAACTCATGGTGCTCGTAGGCGATGAAGATCTCCATCATGCTGCGGTAGATGGCCTCCATCACCGCCGGCTCACCGCCCTCGGCCACGGCGTGCTGGCGCACGCGGTCGACGATGGCCTGGATGCGAGCCTCGTCGCGCACGTGATTCACGTCCTGCTTGATGCGTGCGGCCTGTGTCATGTAGGCGGTGCGCTGCACCAGCATGGGGACGAGCACGTCGTCCAGCGCGTCGACACAACGGCGGACCTCGGTCATGCTGGTGCAATGTTGCACTTTGTTGATTGCCTGGCTCATTCCAATCCCTCCTCGACCAGTTCGGCCGCGCGCAACAAGGCACGCGCCTTGGCTTCGGTCTCGGCCCATTCCAGCTCGGGCACGCTGTCGGCCACCACACCGGCAGCCGCCTGCACATACAGGGTCTGGTTCTTGATGATGCCGGTGCGGATGGCGATGGCCACATCCATGTCACCGGCGTAGCTCAGGTAGCCGCAGGCGCCGCCGTACAGGCCGCGTTTGGTCGGCTCCAGCTGATCGATCAGCTCCATGGCGTGCACCTTGGGCGCGCCGGTCAAAGTGCCCGCCGGGAAGGTGGCCTTCAAGACGTCCATGCTGCCCAACGGTTGCCCACCCGGGCCGTCGAGCAGCGTGCCTTCGACATTGCTCACGATGTGCATGACGTGGCTGTATCGTTCCACGCAGAACGCATCCGAAACCTTGACGCTGCCGATCTTGGCAATGCGGCCGATGTCGTTGCGCGCCAGGTCGATCAGCATCACATGTTCGGCGCGCTCTTTCGGATCGTTGATCAGTTCCAGCTCGGCGGCCTTATCAGCCTCGGCTGTGGCGCCACGGGGGCGGGTGCCGGCCAGCGGACGGATGGTGACCTTGGTGGATACCGCATCGCCTGTGGTGACCAATTCCTGGCGCACCAGAATCTCGGGAGAAGCCCCCACCACATGGAAATCCCCAAAGTGGTAGTAATACATATAGGGGCTGGGGTTCAGCGAGCGCAACGCACGGTACAGCGACAGTGGTGACTCGGTATAACGTTTTTTGATACGCTGGCCGATCTGCACCTGCATGAAGTCGCCCCCGGCGATCAGCTCCTTGGCGCGCTCCACGGCAGCAATGTAGTCCGCCTTGGCAAAGTCACGCTGCGCCGGGTAACTCGGCGTTGGCAAGACCTGCGCAATGCTCACCGCCTGTGCCAGTCTGCTTTTAAGTTCGCGCAGACGGAGTTTGGCGCGGGAATAGGCCTCGCTCTGGCCCGGATCGGCGTAGACGATCAGGTACAGCTTGCCCGACAGGTTGTCGATGACGGCCAGTTCCTCGCATTGCAGCAGCAGGATGTCGGGACAGCCCAGCTCGTCGGGCGGGCAGCTGGCCTCCAGCTTTTTCTCGATGTAGCGCACCGCGTCATAGCCAAAATAGCCCGCCAGTCCGCCGCAGAAGCGCGGCAGGCCAGGTCGCAGCGCCACCTTGAAGCGCTTCTGGTAGCTAGCAATGAAGTCCAATGGATTGGCGGTGGAGGTCTCCACAACCACGCCGTCTGTCACGACCTCGGTGCGGGCATCCTGGCCAAAACCGCTGGCACGTACCAGAGTGCGTGCCGGCAGGCCAATGAAGCTGTAGCGCCCAAAGCGCTCGCCACCGACGACAGATTCCAGTAGAAAACTGTATTTGCCGTTGTCTGGGTCCTGCGCAGCGGTCGGGTCGGGCGCCTGTGCCAACTTCAAGTACAGGGATAGGGGCGTTTCCAGGTCAGCAAAGGCCTGCGCCATCAAGGGAATGCGATTGAAACCCTGGGTCGCCAGGGCTTGGAATTCGGGTTCGGAAATCACGGATGGGGTCCTCTCCAGGGAAAAACTGGGGGCGCGCAAGGTATCGGAGTTGGGGGGGTCCGTGCCGCTTGGTCGCGCAGAACCCGTGGGGCACTGCGCAGGGTTCGCCCGAAAATCAGGCGTGTGGCGCAGTCACGGATCCGGGCATGGCGGTCCATGTACGCCAGGGCCAGGCTCCCCGGTCGCTACAACCCGTAATAAAGATGTGGTGAACGAACATACGCCCAGTGTATCAAACCATCCGGACATCCTTTGTAGCTGCGCAGTGCCACAAATATCAAGGGTAAACCCGAGGATGTCTCAAGATGTAAACGGCGCAGAATTGAAACCATTAAAACGAACGAATGTTCACTTTTTCAAACTGGATATCCGAATGACCCTTAGAAAAACGCTACTCACGGGAATACTTGCTTTGCTAGTGGGCGCCTCGTCCCTGGCGGCTACCATCGACATCGCGGGTGTGAAAGTCGAAGACAACGCGACAGTAGGCGGCACCAAACTGCAGCTCAATGGCGCCGGCATCCGCTACAAGGGGCCGTTCAAGGTCTATGTGGCCGAGCTGTACACCACCAAGAAAGTAACCTCCTGGGAAGAGTTGATCGCCGCACCCGGCGCCAAACGATTGTCATTGGTCATGACCCGCGAGATAGAAGCCGGTCCCTTTGGCAAGCTGCTGACCCGCGGCATGGAAGACAACAACCCAAAGTCTGAAATGTCTAAACTGGTTCCCGGACTGATCCGTATGGGCGAGATCTTTACCGTCCAGAAGGTTCTGGTACCGGGCGATGTCATTCACATAGACTGGATTCCGGGCACCGGCATGGTTGTCACGGCCAAAGGCAAAGTGCAAGGGGACCCCTTCAAAGAGCCCGAGTTCTTCAAAGCCCTGATGGGAATCTGGTTGGGCGCACAGCCCGCGTACTGGAAGCTCAAAGACAACTTGTTGGGCGAGATGTCCTGACCCACCAACCCAAATGAAAGACCTGCCGGCCATGTGCCCGCAGGTCTTTTTTTTGGCCCAATCGGGTGCATGAAACCCTGTCATGACAAACCAGTCAATTCCCGTTAGAGTGGGCACCGACACATTTGCTTACCTCTTTCCTCCGGAAGGTCATCGCGATGAAGCTGAGTCTCAAACTCCCATTGGCTTTTGCCCTAGCGCTGGGCCTGCTCTTTTTAGGCGCCCTGTTTGGCATTTCACGATTGAACAATTCTCTGGACGTCTATGAACACCAGGTGCTGGGCACCGTAGCAGCACACAAGAAAGTTGCCCAGATTGACGCAAGGCTCTCGACAGCGATCCAGGAATGGAAAAACGTACTACTGCGCGGCAAGGAACCCAAAGACCTGGACAAGTACTGGACAGCCCACGTCAAGGAAATGCAGGCGGTGCAAGACGGCCTGAAAGAGCTGGACAAAATGCAACTGGATGGCGACGCCAAAGCCACCCTGCAAAAACTCGACCGTGCCATTCCCGTGGTGGGGGAAGCCTACAAGAAAGCCTTGGAGGAGTTCAAGGCCGCCGGTTTTGACTCCGCTGTCGGGGACAAGGCCGCACGCGGCAAAGACCGCGAATCGGGCACGCTGATGCAGGAGTTGAAGGAGAGACTGTCCCAAGCCGAGGTCGACACATCCGCCGCCGCTACCAAAGATGCCAATCGCAGCACCCTGCTCGCCCTGGTCGTCATGGTGGTAGTAACCGTCATCGGGTTGGCGGGCGCGGTGTGGCTGAGCCGCCAGATCGTAACCTCGTTGAGCCAGGCCGTCGATGTCGCCAAGCAGGTCGCCGATGGCAACCTGTCGGTTCCTATCACAGTGGATGGCAAGGACGAGTGCGCCATGATGATGCAGTCCCTGCATGACATGCAGACCAACCTGTCCAGTCTGGTCATCAACGTACGCCAGGGCTCCGAAGGGGTAGCCACCGCCAGTGCCGAAATTGCCCAGGGCAACAACGACCTGTCCGCCCGCACCGAGCAGCAGGCCAGCGCCCTGGAAGAAACCGCAGCCAGCATGGAAGAACTGAGCTCGACTGTCAAGCAAAACGCCGACAGTGCCCGCACCGCCAACCAGTTGGCACAAAGCGCGTCGTCGGTGGCCGTGCAGGGTGGCAAGGTGGTGGACCAGGTGGTCGAAACCATGAAGGGGATCAACGAATCGAGTCGAAAGATATCGGACATCATCAGCGTCATCGACGGCATTGCCTTCCAGACGAATATTCTGGCGCTCAATGCGGCCGTGGAAGCCGCCCGGGCGGGCGAGCAGGGCCGGGGTTTTGCGGTGGTGGCCAGCGAGGTGCGGTCCCTGGCTGGGCGCAGCGCCGAGGCCGCGAAAGAAATCAAGTCCCTGATCAACGCCAGTGTGGAGCGTGTCGAGCACGGCACCGCGCTGGTCGACCAAGCCGGCACCACCATGACCGAAGTGGTGGACAGCATACGCCGCGTGACCGACATCATGGGCGAGATCAGTGCCGCCAGCAACGAGCAATCGATGGGCGTGGCGCAAGTGGGTGAAGCGGTTACCCAAATGGACCAGGCCACGCAGCAGAACGCCGCCTTGGTCGAAGAAATGGCGGCAGCCGCCAGCAGCCTCAAGAGCCAGGCACAGGACTTGGTGCAAGTGGTAGCGGCCTTCAAGGTGGATGGTGGCACCAGCCGCAGTCTCCCTGCCTCCTTGCCGGCCAAGCGCGCACCCATGATCCACAAACCCGCATCAGCACCGATGCGCAAGCCAGCCCCTGCGCGCAGCCTCGCAAGCACTACGGCAAAACACGCCGCCCCGGCTGCTGCCTTGCCCAAGCCCGTGGCAACGGCCAAGACCAAGCCAACTCCCGCGGGTGGAGATGACGACTGGGAGACCTTCTAATACGGTTGGCGCTGCCTCGATGCCCGCGGGTCCGAGACCCAGTCACTGATGCCATCCATCCTGAAATGGCTGCTGCTCCCGAACAACACTGCACTTGACCCGTCGCAGTCGCTGGGCGAGAACGGCATCGCCATCGTGCAGCGATTCTCGGGCCTGCTTGCCGTCGTAGGTCTGGTGGCCACGCTGAACAATGTCAATTTGTCGAGCTTTCAGTGGACTGAACTGACGGGCTTGACGGCTACTCTTGTTGGAGTCGGCACGTATTGGATGCTCACTGCGGGACATTACCGTGGGGCGATTGGCCTTTTGATCTGGGGTTCGGCGCTGATCGTATGGGGCACCAGCTTCATTGCTGCCGGCATTCGCACACCGGCACTGGTTTTTCTGCCGGTTTTGTGCATGGCCGCCGCCTGGCTGATCGGAGTGCGCAGTGCACTGGTGCTGGGCACCATCAGCCTGTCTGTGCTGGTCTTGCACCTGTTCGCCGAGCAGGCCGGCATTGTGCTGCCCACACGACCGCGCAACGCCGCAAGTTACGTCTTGCTGTATTTTTTTACTTTCATCGGAGCGGGCATCGTCACTTGGGGATCGACCCGCAGCTTCATCCGCGAACTTGAACGCACGCGCGGCCTGTCCGATGACCTCAATCGCCAGGTCGAGGAATTGTGCCATTCAGAAGAGCGCTTTTCGGCACTCTTCAGGGCCAACCCGGTGCCGTCTTCGACGATTGACCGCGAGGGTCACCACCTCGACGTCAACGACGCCTGGATTGCCGCCTACGGCATTCCATTGCAGGATGCCGTAGGCAAAACTGCACAGGAATTGGGGGTTTGGACTGACCCCTTGGAGCGAGAGGCGATTCGACACGAACTGGCGCTACGTGGGCGGGTGGACGGCGGCCCCATGAGGCTGCGCACAGCAGATGGCGCGCTCAAACCCTTCTTGCTCTACATCGCGCCGGTGGAGTTCGATGGCCAGAAGCGCCTAGTGACCTCCATGCTGGACCAGTCCGACCGGCAGGCCGCCGAGGATGCCCAACGAACCATTCACGAAGCACTGGAACAGCGGGTGGCAGAGCGAACCACCGAGCTCACCCGCACGGTCCAGACGCTGCAGGCCACCCAATCAGAGCTGGTGGAAGCCGAAAAATTGGCCTCGCTGGGGTCCATGGTGGCCGGCATTTCGCACGAACTCAACACTCCCTTGGGCGTAGCTGTGACGGTCGCCAGCACTCTCAAACTGCGCGCCGCGGAATTGCACCACGCCGTTGCAAGTGACCAGTTGCGACGCTCCTCGCTGAACGACTTCTTGGCGCAATTAGAGGACATGGCGGAGCTGGTCCTGAGCTCTACCAGCCGAGCAGCTGAGCTGGTGCGCAGCTTCAAGGAAGTCGCGGTGGACCGGGCATCTGAGCGGCGGCGCCAATTTGACATGCGGGGACTGGTGCGTGACATCGTCCATGCGGTCCAGTCTGGCACCCACGCCAACCTCATTGTTGTCACCCAAGACGTGCCTGAGGGAATAGTCTGTGACACTTTACCCGGCCCGGTGGGGCAGGTTTTGACCAACCTGATTCAAAACGCACTCCTGCATGCCTTTGCCGAAGGCGCCAGCGGAAGCATCACCATTGCCGCCAAGCTGCGAGGTGACGGCAGCGCCCGTCAGGTAGCGCTGACCGTGCGCGACGATGGCACGGGCATGTCCGAGCACACCCGGCGTCACGCCTTCGATCCCTTCTTTACCACCCGATTGGGTCAAGGCGGCTCGGGCCTTGGCCTATCGGTATCGCACCGCGTGGCCACATCCCTGCTAGGCGGCAACCTGACGGTGGAGTCCACCCCGGGGGCCGGCAGTTGCTTTACGTTTTGTTTCCTGCAGGTCCTGCCGCACTAGCGTTGCCGGGCCTGCACCCAGTCCACCAGCGCGGGTGCCTCCAGCGGTTTGCTGTACAGGTACCCCTGGCCCTTGTCGCAGCCCAGCTCCGCCATGAGATGGGCCTGGCCTTCGGTTTCTATACCCTCGGCCACGGTGCCCAGCCCCAGGGTCTGGGCCATGCGGATCGTGGCTTCGATCAACACCCGGTGGTAAGCACTGGTTTGTGCCTGACTGACGAACGATCGGTCCACTTTGACAAAGTTGACCGGCAGCTCGTGCAGGCACGACAGGGACGAATAACCGGTGCCAAAGTCATCCAGCGACAGGGCCACACCCAACGCGCGAATGGCGTGCAGCGTGCTTAGTACCACCGCATCCTGCGCGGCCAGGCTTTCGGTCACTTCGAGTACCAGCTGCTGGGGTGCCAACCCGTTGGCGCGCATGGCGTCACGCACATCGTCTACCAACCCCGGTTGGCGCAACTGGGCCCTTGAGAGGTTAACGGCCAGTGTCACGGGCGGGTCCATCACGGGTACAAAGGGCATGGCAGCAAATGCATGACAGGCAGACTGCAAAACGAACTGCCCCAGTGCGCCAATCAGACCGCAGGCCTCCGCAACCGGAATGAACTCCACCGGCGAGACCATGCCGCGCACGGGATGGCGCCAGCGCAGCAACGCTTCAACCCCGGTAAACGCACCACTGGCCAGATTGACCAGTGGCTGGTACACCACAAACAGCTCGTGCTGCTCCAGCGCCAGACGCAGATCGTTTTCCAGCGCAACCGACGCGCGCACCTGCTGGCGCATTGAGGGCTCAAACATCACGTAGCGGGCGCGACCCGTGCGCTTGGCTTCGTACATTGCAATGTCGGCGTCGCGCAGCACGCTGTCGGCATCGTCTGCGGCGTGGCTGCTGGTCACAATACCAATGCTGGCCGATGACACCACCTTGTGGGCGCCAATGGTATAGGGCAGGGACAGCACATCAATCAGGCGCCCTGCCACGATTTCGGCATCCAGATCGCCGCGAATGTTATCCAGCAGCACGACAAATTCATCACCGCCAATACGGGCTGCCACATGCGCAAAATCACTGCTCTGGATCAAGCTGTCGCCGGGACGCAGGCTCTCCTGCAATCGGTCGGCAATCTGGCGCAGCAGGGCGTCACCCACAGCGTGCCCCAATGTGTCGTTGACCTGCTTGAAGCGATCAAAGTCCATGAACAGCACCGCAAACTGGTAGCCTGGCTGCGCACGCCCCCTCGCAATCGCCTGCTCAATGGCGTGCAGCAGCACACTGCGATTGGGTAGCTGGGTCAGTCCATCGGTGCGCGCCGCCACCCGCAGCTCGTGCTCCATGGCTTTTTGGGCCTGTACATCCAGCGCAACCCCCGCCATGCGCAAGACATGGCCGTTGGCCGAACGGTCAACCACCGCGCCCACGAACATGATCCAGACCCAACGCCCCGCAGCGTGGTGAATGCGGATGGACATGCGCAACGCAACCTCCGAGCTGCGCATCTGCGCCATCACCGCCGCCAGCCAAGGCTGCAGGTCGTCGGGGTGGACCAATGCATTCCAGCCACGGGCCGTCATATCCATCTGCCCCTTTGCGTAGCCCATGGTCTGGCGCAAGCGGTCGTTGCATTGCATGGCGCCACTGGACACGTCCCAGTGCCAGGTACCCAAGCCGGCGCCATCCACGGCCAGCGTCAGCAACTGCTGCTGAGCCCGCACATCGGTCAGGTCGGTTGCCACCAGCACCCAGCCTGACAGAACACCGGCATCATCGTGCAAGGGTTGCAGGTCCACCAGCGCCCAGCGGGCCTCACCGGTGGTTGTGCGGATGGTGATCTCGCGTTTTAACCCACGGCCTTGCAACACCGCCTCTTGAAACTGGCTGAACGCGGCCGAGTCAGCGCTACCGCGCGCCAGCAACACGCCAAAAATCTGGCCCACCGATTCTTGCGGTGTAAACCCCGTGCTGGCGACAAACGCCTGGTTGACCCACACCACTTTGCGGTCGGCATCTGCCAACAGCACGGCGTTGGAGCTGCGCTCGGCAACCATTGCCAGCCGCTGCAGTCGCAGGGCCAGGCTGGCTTCCGATTCGGGCGGTGGCGTGGAGTTGCGGTCGAACATGGTGAAGGCTGGAGTTCACGCACCGACCGGGGGGTGCCGCCTAGGCGGCGAGAGCCCCACGCATGGCGTCGATCACGCCTTTGTAGTCCGGTTTGCCAAAAATGGCGCTACCGGCGACGAAGGTATCGGCCCCTGCATCGGCCACACGGCGGATGTTGTCAACCTTGATGCCGCCGTCGACCTCCAGGCGAATATCCTTGCCGCTGGCGGTGATGCGCTTGCGCACATCCTCGATCTTGCGCAGCGCCGAGTCAATGAAGCTCTGTCCGCCAAAGCCCGGGTTGACGCTCATGATCAGCACCAGGTCGATGTCGTCAATCACCCAGTCCAGCACATCCAGCGGTTCTGCAGGATTGAACACCAGGCCAGCCTTGACCCCCTTGGAAGTGATGGCCTGGATACTGCGGTGCACGTGGCCCGACGCATCGGGGTGAAAGCTGATGTAGTCGGCACCGGCCTCGGCAAACAACGCAGCCAGTGCATCCACCGGCGAAATCATCAGGTGCACATCAATGGGCACCGCCACACCGGCGGCGGTTCTGGCGTGGGGTTTCAGGGCCTGACAAACCATCGGGCCAAAGGTCAGATTGGGCACGTAGTGGTTGTCCATGACGTCAAAGTGGATCCAGTCGGAGCCTGCGGCAATGACGTTTTTGACCTCTTCGCCCAAGCGGGCAAAGTCGGCGGAGAGAATAGAGGGGGCGATTTGGTAAGTCATGGCTTAGTTTAATCAGTCAACATGGTCGCAATGCTGCGTCCACATCGAACCCACAAAGTTTCGCGATAGTATTCCCAGTATGGCCAAATATCAAATCTCCGTCGAAGTTCTGCCGCAGTTCCTGCCCGATCAGTCAGCACCAGACGAGGGCTTGTACGTGTTTGCTTACACCATCACCATCACCAATACGGGCGAAGTCCCGGCCCAGGTGATTTCACGCACATGGAACGTCAACGATGCCAACGGCCACACCGAAAAGGTCAAAGGCCTGGGTGTGGTCGGTCAGCAGCCGCTGCTCAAGCCCGGTCAGGCCTTTGAATACACCAGCGGCACACGGCTGCACACCCCCACCGGCACCATGCACGGCAACTTCTTCTGCGTGGCAGAAGATGGTGAAAAGTTCGATGCCGATGTACCCATGTTCGTACTCGACGCGCTGAGCGGCGACACCGGCGTGGGCGGGTCGCGTACCCTGCACTGATGTCAATCACCCCATCCAGTCCCGCGCTGGCGGCTTTGCTATTGGCGATGGATCCAGATGCGGACCCGGTGCGCCGCCACCTCTGGCTGATTGCCCTGTTCGACTGGATCCGCGGCGAGAGCCAAGCCGGCGAAGAGGCGGCATCCCGGGTGGCCGCGTTTCTGGATGCCGTCGAAGCCAGCCCCGAGACCACGGTGCGCCTGCAGGTCTGGTGGCGCACACTGATTGATTCGGTGGACGGCACAACACTGCTCTCGGACTACGGGTTTGCATCCCGCAACGCCTTTGTCAGTGAACTCATTGAACGGCTGCACTACAAGCTGCTGCCCACATCACCCGAGACATCGGATGCGTCGGAACTGTTCGCACTGGCCATGCCCGGCGCACAAGACGCGCAGTGGCTGGCTGCGCTGCCCGAGCCCACGCTACTGCGCCTTGGCCGCTTGCTCAGCGCACCGGCCAGCGGCCCCAACGTGCAGGTTACCCCCGGGCTGACCTACTGGCAAAACACCCTGCTGGAGGCCATCACCTTTTGCACCAGCCAGATTCGCGCGGCCGGATTTTCGCCGGAAATACGCCTGCGCATGAGCACCCCAGCGCTGGAGGCCAGCCCCTTCCATAGCCTGGCCTCGGACTTCGATGCGGTGCGCGACGCCTGGCTGGCCCAGCTGGACGACAGTGGCACGGCCGGCAATGTGGTGCAGGCCACGGAACGCTTTCGCGCCCAACTCGATGCGTGTCGCCATGCGGCTGCATCGGTCTACACCCATCTGGATGCGCATGGTATTTCGGTCGATTTGGTGTTTCGGCTGCGCCAATTGCGTGAACGGGTGTTGCGTATCCGCGCCCTGCTGGACTGTTTGCTGGGCGAGCCCGCGCATCTGCACACTGCGCAACTCGTCTCGCACCTGGCCAGCGTCGGCCAAAACCAGCGCAGCGTGCGCGCGCTGTTTTCCAACAGTACGTCGCTGCTGGCCGCCAAGGTGGCGGAGCGCAGCTCGGAAACGGGCGAGCACTACATCACCCGCACCCGCAGCGAATACCGCACCATGCTGGGCCAGGCAGCGGGCGGTGGCGCCCTGACGGCTGTCACCACGTTTCTCAAATTCACCGTCATGGCGCTGGGTCTGTCGGCGTTCTGGTATGGCTTCTGGTCCGGCGTGGTCTATGCCGCCAGCTTTGTCGTCATCCAACTGCTGCACTTCACACTGGCCACCAAGCAGCCGGCCATGACCGCACCCGCCATGGCCGCCAAGCTGAAAGACTTTTCAGATGCCACCGCGTTGCAGGATTTTATCGACGAGGTCACCCACCTGGTGCGCTCCCAGGTGGCCGCGGTACTGGGCAATGTGGTGGTGGTCTTCCCGGCTGCGGTGCTGCTGTCGTTGGGCATATTCCTGCTGAGCGGTCGGCCGATGATTGACGCGAAGGAAGCAGACCATGTGTTGCAATCCCTCACCCTGCTCGGACCCTCGCTGCTGTTTGCAGCCTTTACCGGCGTGCTGCTGTTTGCCTCCAGCATCCTCGCCGGTTGGGCAGAAAACTGGTTTGTGTTGCACCGGCTGGACTCCGCCATCCGCTACAACCCCGGGGTGACCCGGCGCCTGGGTACGGCGCGGGCCAACCGCTGGGCGCACTTCATGCGCCACAACGTGTCCGGCTTCGCGTCGAATATTTCACTCGGCTTCATGCTGGGCCTGCTGCCGGCCATCTTCGGATTCGTAGGCCTGGGGCTTGAGGTGCGCCACGTCACGCTGTCCGCAGGGCAACTGGGGGCGGCCTGCGCCAGCCTGGGTTGGGAGGTGCTACGCAGCCCGGCGCTGTGGTGGGCGATCGCCAGTGTGCCCTTCATCGGTGCACTCAATCTGGGGGTCAGTTTTTACCTGGCCTTTCGCGTGGCGTTGCAGGCCCACAGTGTGTCGGGGCTGGGGCGCGTGCGCATCCGCCGCGCCGTGCTGGAACGTCTGCGCCAGGCGCCATTGAGCTTTCTCTGGCCGGCACGGGACGGGCCGTGATGGGCGAATTCGAACTCATCCAGCGCTTCTTCACCCGTCCCACGCCGCAGGCGGTGCTGGGCGTAGGCGACGACTGTGCGCTGCTGCAAATGGCGCCCGGCATGCAGTTGGCCGTCTCGACCGACATGCTGGTGGCACAGCGGCATTTTTTTGCCGCCACCGACCCGCACCGTCTGGGGCACAAGGCGCTGGCGGTGAACCTGAGCGACCTGGCCGCCTGCGGGGCGCGGCCGCTGGCCTTCACGCTGGCGCTGGCATTGCCAGAGGCCGATGCGACGTGGCTCGAGCCTTTCTCGCAAGGGCTGCTGGCCCTGGCCGACGCCCACGGTTGCGAATTGATCGGCGGCGACACCACACAAGGGCCGCTGAACATCTGCATCACGGTGTTTGGTGAAGTTCCCGTGGGTGCTGCCCAACGCCCTGGCCAGCCCGCCACGCTGGCCTTGCTGCGCAGCGGTGCACAGCCCGGTGACGACATCTATGTCAGCGGCACCTTGGGCGATGCCCGCCTGGCGCTGGAGGCGCTTCAAGGCCGCATGGATTTGCCCGACGCCGTGCTGAACGTAGCCCGCCAGCGCCTGGAGCAACCCACGCCGCGTGTGGCGCTGGGGCTGGCGCTGCGCGGCGTGGCCAGTGCTGCGGCCGACATCAGCGACGGGCTGCTCGGAGACCTGGGCCACATCCTGCAATGCTCCGGCGTGGGCGCCACGCTGGATACTGGAATCGCTATCAATTTGCTAGCTACACAGGCATATTTCACGAGGGCTAGCATCCCATTTAACTACATGCTTTCGCCGCAATTGGCCCTGCAGTGCGTGCTGGCAGGGGGCGACGACTACGAGCTGGTATTCACCGCGCCCGCCGCGCAGCGCGCCGCCGTGCAAGCGGCCAGTGCGGCCAGTGCCACCCCGGTCACCCGCATCGGGCAGATCGACGCCGCGCCCGGTCTGCGCCTGGTCGATGGCCACGGCGCGCCAGTGGCCAACACCTTCACCTCGTTCGACCATTTCAAAGCATGAGCCGACTGGGCTTTACCCGCGACAAAATCTACAAGACCGTGGCCCGCCAGCTGCACGGCGTTGTGCCCTGCTGGGTCTGCGGCCAACCGGTGGCCCCGGCCGACGCCACGCTGGAACACATCAAACCCCTCAGCGAAGGCGGCAACAGCCACCTGGAAAACCTGGCCATCAGCCACGCGCTGTGCAACCAGCAGCGCGGCCGATAATGCCGAAAACCCCACCGCCCACACCGGAGCCCACCCAATGAGCCAAGCCGACGACACCTTCCACATAAGCCACACTGTGGACGCGCCGCTAGACGTGGTGTGGAAGGCCTACACCGAGCAGGAACCGCTGATGGCGTGGTTTGGACCCAGCGGCTTCTCCATGCCGTTCAGCCGCTTTGACCTGCGCCCGAAAGGTGAATTCCACTACTGTTTGCGCACGCCCACCGGCTTTGAGATGTGGGGTAAGTGGACCTTTGTTGACATCGTCGCACCCGAAAAGCTGTCCATGATCGTAGCGTTCTCGGACGCCCAGGGCGGCCTGACCCGCCACCCCATGTCCGCCGCCTGGCCACTGCAAACGCTGTCCACCACGACCTTCACCGCGGCGGGCGATCAGGGCGAGAAGACCCACATCCACATCGCGTGGGCACCCTATGAGTCAGACGCAGACGAGATCGCTGCCTTTCGCGCCGGCCATGCCAGCATGGCCCTGGGCTGCAACGGCAGCTTCGCGCAACTGGACGCCTACCTGGCGCAACTTCCCCGCCCCTAACCGCGTCCATGCTTGAATCCCCCGTCGACCCCTATAGCGCTCCGGTGACTGTCTTCCCACAGGATTCCGGCCAGCCCGCACCGGTGGCGCGCCCCAGCGTGCGCTTTATGCTGTCGCACCCGGCGCACTGGATCGCGCTGGGCTTTGGCTCGGGCCTGTCTCGCATTGCGCCCGGCACGTCGGGCACACTGTGGGCCTGGATCGCCTTCATTGCGCTGACCCCTTGGATGAACGACACCCGCTGGGCCGTGCTGATCGGCCTGTCACTTCCCCTGGGCTGGTGGGCCTGCAGCGTCACTGCGCGCAACATGGCTGTGCTCGACCCTGGCAGCATCGTCTGGGACGAAGTAGTAGCCTTTTGGCTGGTGCTGTGGCTGGTCATGCCCACCGGCCTGGTCGGGCAGGTGATGGCCTTTGGCCTCTTCCGGTTTTTTGATGCGGTCAAACCCGGCCCCGTGGGCTGGGCCGATGCGCTGTACCACCACCTGGAGCCCGCCACCGACCGCGCCGCCTGGCGCAAGGCGGGCTTTGGCATCATGCTCGACGACCTGGTGGCGGCCGGCTGCACGGTGCTGGTAGTGGCGGCCTGGAGGTTTGCCGCATGAGCCCTGTCGAATCCGATTCGCTATCAAATACAGAGCGCACTATGTATATTTCACGTGGGCTAGTGGCAACTTTTCTCAAAACGTTTGGCTGGAAACTGGCCACCGCCGAGAGTTGTACTGGCGGCCTGATTGCGGCCCACTGCACCGATCTGGCAGGCTCCAGCGACTGGTTCGAACGCGGCTTCGTAACCTATTCCAACGCCGCCAAAACCGAGATGCTGGGCGTGGACGCCGCATTGATCGAACAGTTTGGCGCCGTCAGCGAACCGGTGGTGCGCGCCATGGCACAAGGCGCGTTGCAACACGCACAGGCCCAGGTGGCCATCGCCGTCACCGGCGTAGCCGGCCCCAGTGGTGGCAGCGCCGCCAAACCGGTGGGCACGGTGTGGCTGGGCTGGGCCACGCCCGCGGGCGTGATCAGCGAGGTGCAGCACTATGCCGGCGACCGCGCCCAGGTGCGCGCGGCTACGGTGGCGCATGCGCTGCAACGGCTGGCCGCTCTGCTGCAATCGCCAGATGGCACGCCAGCGGTCAAGCCCGAATAAAGTCCTTGAGCCTGCGCCGCGGCGCTGGCTCCACCATGGGCGCATAGCCCACCCTGGCCCACATCTGCACCGTGTCGCCCGTCGTTTTGGCGCCAACAAGTGCGTGAATGTCCGCATAGGGCTGCTTCTGTTCGGCATATTCCTGCAGCGCCTGCGACAGCGGTTGCATCGCCAAACCCTGCCCGGTGGCGGCCAGTTGCAGCCGCACATAGGCGCGCCCAGCGTTGATCTGCGTGGCGCGGTCATTGCCGGGCGTGACCATCCACAGGAACCCCGGGGTGGACGCCAGCTTGGCATCAAAGTCTTTGATCTGGCTGGTGGTGGCGTAGTCATCCGGCGCAGGTGCGCGGGTGCGGTCGAACAGGCCCAGGCGCTCCATGGCCACGACCATCGGTGAGGTGAGTGACAGGCCGTCCCGGTGGGCTGCAATTTCGGAGGCGCCCACACGCAGCACGTCGAACGATTCCATGATGGTGCGCGGCACGGTCAGTTCGATGCGCCAGGCCTCGCGCGCGATGCGGCGGTGCTCGGCCAACGCAACTGCGTTGTCCAGCCCGACATATCCCACCCGCATCGGCGCCACCGGTTGGGCTGCCGCCGCCAGTGCCGACCACGCCGTTGCGGGAATTGCTCGGCCAATGTCGTAGGCGCTGCGGTTGGTGTGGCGCTGCAGGATGTGCGCGAACAGCGCGTCCTTCTGCACTGTGGCGTCGGGCGTTAGCCGCACCGTGGCCACTGGCCTGGCGTCCAGCGTGGTTGGGCCAAATACACCTTGGGGGAAGAGCGTGGTCTCGGCACGCAACCCGCGCTCGCGCGCCGCCATGTCGAGCAACTCCAGAAACGTGCCGTGACTCATCATGATCTGGCGTGACAGCGGATCGGTTTGCGGCAACAGGCGCTTCAAATCGCAGTACAGCGTGATCTGGTTCGGCGTGGCCAGGTCGGCCACCCAGGACTGCAGATTGTGGGAATGCGGCGCCAGGATGGCGTAGCTCAGCAACCAGTGGCGCACATCGGGGTTGTTTACCACCGTGGCATCCGGGCCGCGCCAGGCTTCAATGGCCTCGCTGGGCATCCCCTGGCTGCAAGCCGACAGGCCGGCGGTCGCGGCCGTTGCTGCGGCAATGGTGGAGACCGCTCCGCCACCGAGGATTCGGATAAATTGGCGGCGCTGCAACGGGATGTCGGTCGACTGTGTGTAGGATGAAGTCATGTTTGATCTCCTGTATTGGGTCCGGTTACTGCACCACGGCCGCACGGACCTGTGCCGCGGCCGCATTGCGAGGCGATGCCGTTGAAGTGAACCCCAAATCCGCCAACGCCGTCTGTGCGGCAAGGCCCAAAGGCGTGTGCGGCTCGGGGCCAATCAGCGCGGTGAGTTTGTCGTTGGCCAGCGCGTGCGGTGTTTGCCACAGGTAGCGCATCTCCAACAGGGCTGCCCAGGTCGGAGCAAACAGCGAGCCGATCCGGATGATGGCCCAGGGCAAGCCTGCCATTTTCAGCGAGGCGCCAGGCTGCACCCAGCCCTGTGCCCGCGCCGCCGGTGTCAGCACGTCCAGCCAGCGCTGACCGGTAATGCGGTGACCGGCAAAGTGGAACACTTCAAACGGTTTCAATGCGGCACGCCGCTGCGCCACCGCCACAAAAGTGCGGCCCAGATCGGGCAAGTAGGCCCAGGCCCCGGACACTTCCGGTGCACCGGGATAGGTGAACAGGCCCTTGCGGATGTCTTTGACCATGGCCGTGTCAAACCACGTGCCTTTGCCGCTGCCAAAGAAGTCGCCCGCGCGAATGACCACACAGCGCACTCCGGAACTTTGCAGCAGTACCTCCATCTGGATGCGCACCTGGCCCTTGACAGTGCGCGCCAACTGGGGTGTGTCTTCGCGCAGCATGCTGGGCATGGCAGCGCCAAAGTTGTACACATTGCCCGGCACCATCAGCGTGGCGCCCAGTGCGCGGGTGATAGCCAACGCCGCCTCGGTCATCGGCAGCACCTGCGTTTGCCACGCCTTGTTGGTATAGGCCGGGTTGAGCGCATGCACCACGACCGTGGCACCTTGCGCGGCTTGCACCAGCGCCTGCGTGTCGTGCAGGTCTATGCCCAGCCACTCGATCGACGAGGCCACTGGCACTTGCGCGCCCACACGGGTCTGCCCCAGGACGCGCCAACCAGCGTCGGCAAATGCGCGGGCGGTGGCCAGACCAAAGCGGCCCCGGGCGCCAAGGATCAATACGGTGTTTGGTGCGGTGTTGTGCATGGTGCTTCCTGGTGGTTGATCAATGGGTGCATTGTGAAAAATTTCAGGCTATTGCACAATTGCATATAGTTCTACAGCAGTTATTCATAGTTGAATATCACCATGCAAACCTCTTTTGACTGGAGCCTGATTCGCTCCTTTCTCGCCGCGCTCGACCAGGGCAGTTTGCTGGCGGCAGCACGCCTTCTCAAAACCAGCCAACCCACGCTGGGGCGCCACATTGCCGAGCTGGAGAGCCAGCTCGGCGTGGTGCTGTTTGAGCGCACCGGGCGCGGCCTGGTGCCCACGGCCACCGCGCTGCAGCTGGCCGAGTCCGCCCGCGAGATGGAGTCCGGCGCCCTGCAACTGACCCGCACACTCAGCGGCGCGCAGCTGCAGACGACGGGCACGGTGCGCATCACGGCCAGCGTGCCGGTGGCAGTGCAGCTGATGCCGCCCCTGCTGGCACGCATGCGCGTGGCCTTGCCCGACATTCAGGTCGAGCTGGTGTCGAGCAACCAGGTGTCAAACCTCTTGCGGCGCGAGGCCGACATCGCCATCCGCATGGTGCGCCCCGAGCAGGGCACGCTGGTGGCCAAAAAAATTGGCAATGTGGGCGTCGGCGCCTACGCCCACCGCAGCTACCTGGCGCGGCGCAGCCCTATCCGCCAACCCGCTGACTTGTTGCAGCACGACCTGATCGGCAGCGACACCGACACCGCCATCCTGCGGGGCTTTCAGGCCATGGGTTATGCCGTCGGCCCAGAGGTGTTTGCCTTGCGCACCGATGACTTCATCGTCCAATGGCAAGCGGTACGCGCCGGTCTGGGCATTGGCTTTGTGGCCGACTACATGACCAGCACCGATAACGACGTGGTGCGGGTGCTACCGGGCCTGCTCAACGTGCCTGAATTGCCCATGTGGCTGGCCGTGCACCGCGAGATCCGCACCAACCGGCGCATCCGTGCGGTGTATGACTTTCTGGCCGAAGCCCTGCCGCACGTGATTTAAAACGTTTCCCAATCGTCGTCACCTCCGGCGGGTGCCGGTTTGGGCTGCGTCTTGGGTGCTGCTGCCGCGGGCGCGGCCTTGGGTGGAGCGCTGGGCCGCGCTGACGCGGCTGCTGGCTTACGTGCACTGGCGGACGAGGTCAGCACGCGACGCTCATCGCCCTTGAAGGGCTTGGCACTGGGAATGCTGGAGCGCACCGCCGTGCGGGGCAGACTGGCGTGCTGAGCCGCGCCGCCGACCTTGAAAAACGCCACGGCCTGCACCAACTCCTGGGCCTGGCTCTTCAGGCTGCTGGCAGCGGCGGCCATCTCTTCCACCAACGCCGCATTTTGTTGCGTGGCCTGGTCCATTTGGGTCACGGCCTCGCCCACCTGTGCCACACCCATAGCCTGTTCATTGCTGGCGGCGCTGATCTCACCCATGATGTCGGTCACGCGGCGAATCGAGCCAACCACTTCAGCCATCGTCACGCCCGCCTGATCGACCAGGGTGGTGCCGTGCTCGACACGCTCCACGCTGGCATTAATGAGGGACTTGATTTCTTTCGCCGCTTCGGCGCTACGCCCGGCCAGCGACCGCACTTCGCTGGCCACCACGGCAAACCCGCGGCCCTGTTCGCCCGCACGTGCGGCTTCCACCGCCGCGTTGAGCGCCAGAATATTCGTCTGGAAGGCAATGCCGTCAATGACGCTAATGATGTCGGAAATCCTGCGACTGGATTCGTTGATGCCCTTCATGGTTTCGACCACCTGGCCAACGACCTCGCCACCTTTGACGGCGACAGTCGACGCATTTTGCGCCAGCTGGTTGGCCTGGCGGGCGCTGTCGGCGTTTTGTTTGACGGTGGAACCGAGCTCCTCCATCGAAGCTGCGGTTTGCTCCAGTGCACTGGCTTGCTGCTCGGTACGAGCCGACAAATCGTTGTTGCCCTGGGCGATTTCGGCACTGGCGGTGGCTACCCCTTCGGAGCCGTGGCGCACCGTGCTGACCACCTTGGCCAGGCTGCCTTGCATGGCGCCCAGACTGGCCAGCAAGCTCACCGTATCACCGGGCTGCACTGTGACGGTACGGGTGAAATCTCCCTGCGCTGCGGCACGGGCCATTTCAGCGGCTTCACTGGGCTCGCCGCCGAGTTCCCTGAGCAGGCTGCGCGTGATCAGCAGACCGATACCACCGGCCAATACCAAGGCCAGTACACCTAGTCCGATCATTAGCGTACGGGCCCCGGAGTAGGTCTCGGCGCCCATCTTGGCACTGGACTCCATCAGATCCACCTGCTGGTGCGCCAACGCGTTGAGCGCAGCCTGGTACGTTGCCAATACGGGGCGCAATTGGCCGCTCAGGTAGGCCTTGGCCTCGTCACCCTTGTCCGCCATGATCAACTCACCGAGTGCCTGCTGTCCGGCCACGTACTTGACCCGTTGCTCTTTCACTTCTTTCAACAGCTCTTTGCCCTTGGGTAGGGTCACTAGCTGGTCCAGTAACTCCAGATTTTTGTCCACGATCTGCTTGGCCTGGGAAATGATCTCGATCTGCTTTTGCCGGTCGGCCGCGTCACTGCTGAGCATCATGTTGCGCAGCGCAATCGCCACTGCGCTGGTTTGCGACATGATGGCGTTGGCGGCGTCCATTTTGGGGATGTTGTCATCCACAATATTCGTCAACCCGCTGTTGATGCGGCTCAGGGAAGACAGGCCAATGACCACAATAACCAATATGAGCGCGCAGACGACGCCAAAGCCCACGCTGAGCCGTGTGCTGACTTTCCAGGCTGAAATATTCATCGGGTTTCTCCAGGAAAACAACCATCTCGCCGCGCTGCACTATCGCAACACGTACATTCAACGGCTACTCAGCACATCGTAGCCTGCGCGCAGGCTAGTGGCAACTTTTCTCTCGATCCACCGATGAGTGCGCTTCAGGCGCCGTGGCACTTCTTGTACTTCTTGCCGCTGCCGCAGTGGCACGGGTCGTTGCGCCCCGGCACATCGGCACGGCGCAGAGTCTCCACGCGCGGACCAATGCCCCGCCAGATTTCGCGCAGGTCGTACACCGACCACACCGCGTCTGCAAAGGCGTTGAGCCGGGACGTGCTCATGGAGGGTGGTCCGTCCTCGCTGAACGGTGACAGCTCGGGCTCTTCGGTGTCGTCCTCGGTCAGCGCAACGATGGCCTGCAAGGCCACGTCGTGCCATTTGGCGGCCTTCTTGTCAGTAGGCTCCACCCACTCATCGGGCCAGGCCTCGACTGCGAACATGAAACCCAACGCCCAGACCTGGCCAAAGGCAGGCAGCGCCTCATCCGGCAGCTCGGCGCGTTCTTCGGATGACAACTCGGCCATGGCACCGCGCACGTCCATCACCTCCGGGTGGTAGGCCGTCTCATCTTCCAGGGTTTCTATGGGAGTATCGAGTGCTGCCACGACCTCGGCCCAACGTTGTTCCCAGATCTGCAAGAACCGGGCGCGCTGCGCAGCGTCTGCAAATGAGCCGTCTGAGCCACCCACTGCGGCTTCGCCATCGGACACCACCGCCACCGCGCCATCCTCTGGCACAGCCAGCAACACGTCAAGATACTCAGCCTGGGGAATGGCGCGGCGGCAGCAAATCAGAGCAGCCATGAAGCCTTCACAAAACTCCCACTGCGGTGTTTCGTCATAGCGGGTGCGCAGGTCGTCCAGGATCGCGTCGATCTCGTCAAACTCGTCAGCACTGACGGCGCTTGGTGCCTCTTGGGCTACCTCGGGATGCTTGGCCTTGGTCGCTTGAGCGGGTGCGTGAGGAATGGGTGCGTTGTATTTCATGGAATGCCTGATTGCGCGGGGTGGAACGGGTTTACACCATTTTGTATGGGTGCGTTGGCTGCTATTGTCGGGCCATCACCCACCTTTCGCACGCCAGGAACACTACACGATGCTGAACTACCTGAACTCCCTGTTCCCCGTGCGCTACACCGTCATGGGTTTGTGCGTGTTTGCGCTATTGCTCAGCGGGTTCAGTGTGGTGGCATTTGGAGTCGGTTTCCTGCCCTTGCTGCTGTTCTCGGCATTGGTCGCGCTGGGCGTGGTTGACCTGCGCCAGAGCAAGCGCTCCATCCTGCGCAACTATCCCATCATTGGCCACATCCGATTCATGCTGGAGTATGTGCGCCCCGAAATCCGCCAGTATTTCATTGAAAGCGACAACGAGTCCGCGCCGTTTTCGCGCTCACAGCGTTCCCTGGTCTACCAGCGTGCCAAAGGCGAGCCGGACAAGCGCCCCTTCGGCACGCAGCTGGATGTGCACGCCGAAGGCTATGAGTGGATGAACCACTCCCTGTCACCCACCCGGCTGGCCTCGCACGACTTTCGCATCACCGTAGGGCCGGACTGCGCACAACCCTACGCCATGAGTGTGTTCAACATCTCGGCCATGAGCTTTGGCGCGCTGAGCGCCAACGCCATTCTGGCGCTGAACGCCGGCGCCAAGCGCGGGGGCTTTGCGCATGACACCGGCGAGGGCTCCATCTCCAAACACCACCGTGTGCACGGCGGCGACCTGATCTGGGAGGTGGCCTCGGGCTACTTTGGCTGCCGCAATGATGATGGCACGTTCAACGCGGAGAAATTTGCCGCCAATGCCACCGACCCCCAGGTCAAGCTGGTTGAACTCAAACTCAGTCAGGGCGCCAAACCCGGCCACGGCGGCATGCTGCCGGGCGCCAAGGTGACGGCCGAGATCGCCCATGCGCGGGGCGTGCCCGAGGGCGTGGACTGCATCTCACCAGCAGCGCACAGTGCATTCTCGACCCCGGTGGAAATGATGCATTTCATTGCACGTCTGCGCGAACTGTCGGGCGGCAAACCCACCGGCTTCAAGCTGTGCATTGGCCACCCCTGGGAGTGGTTTGCCGTCGTTAAAGCCATGCTTTCCACCGGCATCACCCCGGACTTCATCGTGGTGGACGGAGCCGAGGGAGGCACCGGTGCGGCGCCCAAGGAGTTCACCGACCATGTGGGCGCCCCCCTGCAGGAGGGCCTGCTGCTGGTGCACAACACGCTGCGCGGCGTGAACCTGCGGCACAGGATCAAAATCGGTGCGGCAGGCAAAGTGGTAAGCGCGTTTGATATCGTGCGTCTGATGGCGTTGGGCGCCGATTGGTGCAACAGCGCGCGGGGTTTTATGTTTGCGCTGGGCTGCCTGCAGGCGCAGCACTGCCACACCGGCCATTGCCCCACCGGGGTGACGACACAAGACCCCCTGCGCCAGCAGTCCCTGGTGGTCCCCGACAAGGCCGAGCGGGTGTACAACTTCCACCAGGAAACCCTGCACGCACTCAAGGAACTGGTACAGGCCGCCGGGTTGGCCCATCCGCACGAGATCACACCGCACCACATCGTTCGCCGGGGAAGCGACCACAAGGTCAAGTCACTGGCGCAATTGATCTTGACCCAACTTCCCAACGGAGCCTTGCTACGGGACGACTTTCATACTTTGCCACTGATCTTTCAGCAGGTCTGGCCGCTGGCCCAGGCGGACAGCTTTGCGCTGCATACCGCCTGAAAACTCTATTTACAGGCTACGCTATATTTGCAATAGCAGCCCGGACAATGGGTCCGAGGGCTAGCAGGCGTTTTGTCATACACAGTACCGCCTGATCCTTGCTGAGCAGCAGACTGTTGTGGGCCACGGCCAGGTCGATGAACTTCTGGTCATCCGCGTCCTTGCAGGTGACAGTGGCCTTGGGCGCTACGTCCACGATCTGAGCCAGCGTGTCGAACTGGGCCAGCACCACTGCGGCCTCCAGTTGGTAAAAGGCCAGCCGCTTGGCGATTTTGGGGTAGGCCAGCACGCGTGCCAACTCGTCACGCATGGGCTGGGTGGCAATCCACCGCAGCGCGCCTCTCTGCAAACCCTCGCGCAATGGCTGGGCGGCGGGATCGTCAAAGACGAAAGCGTCAAGAACGATGTTGGTGTCCAGGACGACGCTATCGTTTTTCACGCGCGGTGCCCTTGACCATATCAAAGCGGAACATGCGGCACTCAATCGGGCCGTTCCACATCGGCACGCGGCGCGATTCTTTCAGGCGCATCTTGCTGGGCAGCTTCAGGTCGGGGGTCAGAATCCAGCCGGTCCAGCCGCTATAGTTTTTCTTCCAGTGGGTGGCCAGCTGGCTAAAAAATTCGCCACCGTCCTCGGTCACCGCCTGCTCGCGTGCGCCGCTCTGGGCTTCGAAGTCCGGCAACGGCGCGTCAATGCGGTCGCCGCGATTCGGTGCGCCGGAGCGCCTGGCGCCCGCACCACTGACGCCTCCGACGGCAATACGCTCGCCATAGGGCGGGTTGAGCAGCATCACGCCAGGGATATCGGTAGGTGGCATACGCTGCAACGCGTCGCCGCCGCGGAACTCGATGACGTCAGCCACACCGGCGCGTTCGGCATTGCGCTGCGCAAAGTCAACCATGCGGTGGGCCACATCACTGCCGTAAATCAAAGGCTTCTGGCCGGGCTCCGGTTTAACCACCGCGGCCGCAGCTTCTTGCTTGATGCCATCCCAGACGTGTTGCTGGAACGGGATGTATTTCTCGAACGCAAAGCGGCGCAGCATGCCCGGCGCGATGTTGCAGGCGATCTGGGCGGCCTCGATGGCAATGGTGCCGCTGCCGCAGCAGGGGTCGTACAGCGGCAGCAGGTCTTCGTCGCCATCGGCCCAGCCACTGGCGGCAATCATGGCGGCGGCCAGTGTTTCTTTCAGCGGCGCTTCGCCCTTGTCTTCGCGCCAGCCACGCTTGAACAGCGGCTCGCCCGAGGTGTCGATGTATAGCGAGCAAGTGTCGGTGGTCAGGTGGGCGTAGATGCGCACGTCGGGCCACTGGGTGTTGACGTCGGGGCGCACGCCGTGGGCTTTGTCGCGGAAGCGGTCGCAGACGGCGTCCTTGATCTTCAGCCCGGCAAAGTTCAAGGATGTCAGCGGGCTGTGCTGGGCTGTGACTTCGACCTTGATGCTTTGCTTGGGCGTGAACCAGATTTCCCACGCCACCTCTGCTGCTGCGCGGTACAGGTCTTGTTCACTTCGGTAGTCGGTGTACGACAACTGCACCAGCACGCGCTGCGCCAGGCGGCTGTGCAGATTGAGCCGCATGGCGTCGCGCCATGAGGCCCGCGCCATGACGCCACCACGGCGCGTCAGCAGGTCCTGACCCATCAGGCCGGTGAGGTCGTGGACCTCGGCGGCCAGCAGGTCTTCCACGCCGGCGGCGCAGGGGAGGAAAATTTGGAGTTGCATAACATCTTCTATTCAGTTGGGGTCAGAGCACATCGCTTCGCGAGTGGTCTGACCCGCAAGGTCTCAGAGAGCTTTCCTCAGCGACGCAGGAGCAATTTTCAGCCCCTCGCGGTATTTGGCCACCGTGCGGCGGGCGCATTCAATGCCCTGCTCTTTCAGCATTTCAGAAATCTGGTTGTCGCTCAGGGGCTTGGCGTTGCTCTCGGCGCTTATGAACTGCTTGATCAGCGCGCGCACCGCCGTGCTGGAGGCATTGCCGCCGGACTCGGTGCCCAGGCCGGAGCCAAAGAAATACTTCA
>CAINUX010000282.1 GCA_903853895.1 uncultured beta proteobacterium
AGTCCGGCGCCGAAGTGGGCACCATGCACAAGATCACCGGCAATGGCGATTTCCTGGTGGAAGCCAACGACATGGGCGCAGTGCAATGCCTGGTCGGCAAGGTTCCGTTTGTCGCCGGGCCGCACCTCAATATCTACAACCTGCCGACGCTGCAATGGATGTCGGGATTGGGCGCCTCGCGCTGGGTCATCCCGCTGGAAATGAAACGCAGCGACCTGGCCGTGATTCAACAGGGGCTGCCTGCGGGCATGCAGACCGAGGTGTTCGCCTATGGCCGCATGCCGCTGGCTTTTTCGGCGCGCTGCTTCACCGCGCGGCACCGCAACCTGCCCAAGGACGATTGCCGCTTCAGTTGCCTGGACCACCCCGATGGCCTGATGCTCAAGACGCGGGAGCACGAAGAATTCTTGGTCTTGAACGGCACGCAGACACAATCGGCCAGGGTCTACAACCTGGTGGACGCGCTCGACGATATGCAAAACCTGGGTGTTGGCGTGGTGCGCCTGAGCCCCCAGTCGCAGGACATGGCCGAGGTCATCGGTGTGTTTGACGCCGCGCGCAAACACACGCTCAGTCCCCAGGACGCTTTGGCGCGCCTGCAACCGCTGATGCCCGACCGCGGCTGCAACGGCTACTGGCACGGCCAGCCCGGGCTGGACCAGGTGGACAGCATCGCCGTGGCAGATTCGGTCTAAGCCTGTATGGATTACGGCGCGCGATTCAACAGCGGCTGCCACTTCTTCACCGTTCTATTTTTTTTGTCGCTTGACTGACCGGACTGCCATGACTCCATCCACCGCCTTTGTATTGCCTGTGCCTGTTGGGTCCGTGCTGTCACGCCTTCCGGCTTACCCGGGTTCCTTCCTGCTGGTGACGGCACTGAATCAGGTGCTGGCCAAGGAGTTACCGGCCGATGTGCGCCAGTACCTGCTGGGCAAGAAGCTGCGCATCCATGTCACCGACGCACGCTTGACCTTTGACTTCACCTGCACCGGTGTGCGCTTCGTCGCCTCCACCAAACAGGACGTGACCGACCTGACCATCAGCGCCAATGCCCAGGACTTTTTGCGCCTGGCGCAGCGCCAGGAAGACCCGGACACGCTGTTCTTCAACCGCCGCCTGTCCATGGAAGGTGATACCGAGCTGGGCCTGGTCGTGAAGAACGCCATCGACGCACTGGAACTGCCTGTGCTGGATTTGAAGCAGTGGACGCCTGACAAGGTGCTGGCGCGCTTCCTGCCTCGCAAGCGCACAACTGAATGACATCGTCACCACGGCGCATCATTGTGGCCATCTCAGGCGCCAGCGGTGCCGTGTATGGCGTGCGCCTGTTGCAGGTGCTGCGAGACACGCCGGGGATCGAGTCGCACCTGGTGGTGTCCAGCGCAGGCTGGCGCAATGTGGAGGAAGAGCACGGCCTGCAGCGACCGGACATTGAAGCCCTGGCCCACCACGTGCATGACATCGCCAATGTCGGCGCTTTAATAGCCAGCGGCTCCTTCCAGTGCAGCGGCATGGTCGTGGCGCCGTGCTCCATGCGCACGCTGGCGGCGATTGCGCACGGCCTGTCCGACAACCTGATCACCCGTGCCGCTGATGTGCTGCTCAAGGAGCGCCGCCGACTGGTGCTCGTGGTGCGCGAGTCGCCGCTGAGCCTGATCCACTTGCGCAACATGGTCAGCGCGACTGAGGCCGGCGCCGTCATCTGCCCGCCCATGCCGGCTTTCTACCTGCGCCCCAAGACGATTGATGACATCGTGGATTTCAGCGTGGCCCGCGCACTCGATCTGCTGGATGTGCCCCACACGCTGGCTGCGCGCTGGAACGGACAAGTAAACGAATGAGTTATCACGATCTGCGCGACTTCATGGCCCAGCTCGAAGTTGCGGGCGAGCTGCGCCGTATCGCCGAGCCGGTCTCCCCGTATCTGGAGATGACCGCCCTGTGCGACCGCGTGCTGCGCGCCGGCGGCCCGGCCATTCTGTTTGAAAACGTCAGCGGCCACACCATGCCGGTGCTGGGCAACCTGTTTGGCACACCCGAGCGCGTGGCTCGGGCCATGGGTGTGTCGGAGTTGAAAGGGCTACGCCCGTTTGGCGAACTACTGGCCTCGCTAAAGGAGCCCGAAGCACCCAAGGGCTTCAAGGAAATGGTGGGCATGCGCAGCCTGTTGAAGACGCTGTGGAACATGGCGCCCAAGGAACTGCGCTCGGCACCCTGCCAGGAGGTGGTGTGGGAGGGCAACGATGTCGATCTGGCGCGCCTGCCCATTCAGCATTGCTGGCCGGGCGACGTGGCGCCGCTGATCACCTGGGGCCTGGTCATCACCCAGGGCCCGAACAAGCCACGCCAGAACCTGGGCATCTACCGCCAGCAAGTGCTCAACCGCAACCAGGTCATCATGCGCTGGCTGGCGCACCGCGGCGGTGCACTGGACTTCCGCGAGCATGGCATCAAGAACCCCGGCCAACCGTACCCGGTGGTGGTGGCCATTGGAGCCGACCCAGCCACGATTCTGGGGGCGGTCACGCCAGTGCCCGACAGCCTGTCGGAGTACCAGTTTGCCGGCCTGCTGCGCGGCGGTCGTACCGAGCTGGTCAAAGCGCTGGGCAGCGAGTTGCGCGTGCCAGCCAGCGCCGAGATCGTGCTCGAAGGCCACATCTACCCCGACGCTTCTCACCCCAGTGGCTACCAGCATGCGCTGGAAGGCCCGTACGGCGACCACACCGGCTACTACAACGAGCAGGCACACTTCCCGGTGTTCACCATCGACCGCATCACCATGCGTCGGGACCCGATCTACCACTCCACCTACACCGGCAAACCACCCGATGAGCCGGCGGTGCTGGGCATGGCGCTGAACGAGTTGTTCGTGCCCCTGTTGCAACGCCAGTTCCCCGAGATAACCGACTTCTACCTGCCACCCGAAGGCTGCAGCTACCGCATGGCACTGGTGCAGATCAAAAAGGCCTACCCCGGCCATGCCCGCCGGGTGATGATGGGTGTGTGGAGCCACCTGCGCCAGTTCATGTACACCAAGTTCATCGTCGTGGTGGACGACGACGTCAACGTGCGCGACTGGAAGGAAGTCATCTGGGCCCTGACCACCCGCGTCGACCCGGTGCGTGACACCATGATAGTGGAGAACACACCCATCGACTACCTGGACTTTGCCTCGCCGGTCAGCGGCCTGGGTAGCAAGATGGGGCTGGATGCGACCAACAAGTGGCCGGGCGAGACGCAGCGGGAGTGGGGGCGAACCATTGCTATGGATGCTGATGTGCAACAGCGCATGAATGGCATCTTCGAGGCGCTGGGCTTGTGAGGTAAATTGGCTTGCGGCCCTCGTGGAATGGGATCAAGCAGCTATCAATTCAGGAGTGAGTGGACACCTCGCTTGCAGCAGACAAGTGCTCCATGCTGGAACAACCAGTATCCTCCGGCACCTAGCCCCTGCTGGCACTGCCCCATGCCCGCCACCGCACCCCAATGGCCTTTGTACGCCAGGCATTTTCGCAAATACCTCGAATGCGGAATCTTTGCCCACGGCCTTGACCGGGCGCGTTACGACGACTGCGGGCTTGACTACTTCATGGCCTATTCGTGCATAGGCCGTGGCGTTTGCCACTTTGTGTAACACGCGACGCATGGTGGCGACGGCTGCACACCTCACGGATCACGTCTTGCCGCGCCTGCCGGTGCGCCAGTGGGCGCTGCCGGTCCCGAAGCGGCTGCGCTACTTCATGCAGCGCGACGGGGCAGTGCTCAATATGGTGCGGCGCAGCTGTACAAGTCGGCCCTGCACATCGGGGCCATCGCCTTCTTCCACCCGGCCAGCGCAATCGATGAGACCACCGCAGCCCAGGCACAGGCCGATCTGAGCCGCCGCATCCTGCGCGCCTCCGTCGACCGGGGCCTGATCGAGAAGGCTGACGCCAAACAGATGCTGGGCCATCAATACAGCGGGTTTTCGGTTGATGCCGGTGTGGGCGCTTCGAACAGGTTCGCTTTGGCTACGACCCAGCCTCCGTGGTGCTGCACGACCTGTCACTGGATGTCCCAGTCGGGGGCTTTTACGGGCTGGTGGGCCACGCCGGCAGCGGCAAGTTCACGCTGTTTCGTTGTTGCTGCGCTTTTACCAGGCACAGTCGGGCCGCGTCACATTGGATGGCGTGGAGTTGTCACGCTTTGGCGATGCGCACTTCCGTGCAGATGTGGGACTGATGCCACAAGACCCGTTTTTGCTGGCCAGCAGCGTGCGCGACAACATCTCCGTGGGGCGGGCACTGGGGCAGGCCGAGATCGAAACCGCAGCGCGGGCAACCCATTGCCACGATCCTATTGTTCAGTTGGAGCAGGGCATTTACCAGCGGCTGTGTTTGTTACAGCAACTCGGGGAGTCGTCCGTATTTGGCTCTGATGGCTGACAAAATTTAAATTAAAAATATTCTAGCTTATTTGTTTAAATATGATTATATTAAACAATATTCAACATTGCATCGCATATGAAGATCTGCATCGTCCAGCAGCAAGATAAATCCCACCTTCAGCCATGCTTCGGCGGCAACGAGGTTTTC
>CAINUX010000283.1 GCA_903853895.1 uncultured beta proteobacterium
CCTTGCGAAACGCTTCCCGCTGCTGCGGACTCGCTTGGGCCAGTCTTCTGCGGATTTCTGCCCGTTGCAGGTTTTGCTGCTCGTGACTGAGAGACGCCCAGGCTATGGGGTCGGGCACGGCAACCGGTTGCGCATGCACACCCATGCCAAACAACATGGCAACTGTGAGCAGCCACCATCGAATGCTTTGTTTATGGTTTGTCATAGGGAACTTCTCTTGCGCCTAGGTGCGCCAAAGATTGATCGATGGCTTGGAAGAGCCCGGCAAAATGACAGCCTGCAACTGCGCCACTGTGAGTGCAAACTGGCGCTGCAATACGGGCCCGATCACACTGCGCAAATCGATAGTGGGCTTCAGGTCGCGGCCGTCCAGCAATTGCCCTTTTGCCAGTCCGGGCCAGTCCGCCAGCACCTTGCCACCCGCAACGTTACCCCCTGCCAAAAACGCAACACCACCAGTGCCATGGTCCGTGCCACCGGTCCCGTTGTAGGCCGCGGAACGACCAAACTCGGTCATGACCAGCACAGTCGTGTGGGCCCAGTGGGCTCCCAGACCTTCGCGCAGCGCGCCCAGCCCATCGTCCAGCCCCGTGAGCAGACGGGTGAGCCGGGATGCCTGGTTGGTATGGGTGTCCCAACCACCGGCCTCCAGCCATGCCACACGCGGGCCTTTGGGATCTGCCAAAAAGCTTCCCGCCTGCTTCGCCAGTCCGGCAAAACCGGCGCCCACATCTGCGCCCATGCTCATGTCCTGCTGACCCATCGCCTGCCCCAACGCAGCCGCCAACTGGGCATCATCACGGTACATCTGGCCGACACGCGCCATCAGATCCTGGTCGTTACCTTTGCGCCGTTCTGGAGTCCAGGTGCTTGCGCCATCGGCTCCGCGCAGCGCCAACGGCATGGCAGCGGCAAGGGCGATGGCAGGCTTTGCGGTGGCCTGTAACGCACGACCCAGCCAGCCCGTGCTCAGTGCAAACGGCTTGTCGCCGCCGCTTTCCAGCAACTGCTGCGCATCGAAGTGGGACCGCTCGCGGTAGGGGCTCGCCGTGGCGTGAACCACCAGCAGTTCATTACTTCCGTACCAACGGTGCAGATGGGCGAGCGATGGGTGCAGGCCGAAGGTGGAGTCCAGACGCAATGCGGCTGGCACAGGTGCGACATTTGCGGTCGCGGCATCGGCATCCCCGCGCAATGCGGACCAACCAACATCTCCAAGGGCGGGGACGGCAGCCAATCCGTCCAGTGCGCCGCGCAGCATGACTACCACCAGCCGCGGCCCCAGCGGGTCTTGTGAAGGCGATGGCGCAGCCAGCGCAAGCCTTGCCGGGACAAAGGCTGAGGCCGTTGCGGCCGCACCCAGCCAATGCAGTGCGGCGCGGCGACTCAGGGGTAATGTCATGTTGCCTATCTCCGTTGAAATTCTGGGCTCGCCAGGGTCAATGCCAGAGCCTGTGCGCTGCTTTCGGCGCGCTCGATGTGCTTGCGCGTCATATCACTCAAGTCTTCTCCCCACGCCAGTCGCGACAGTGCACGTGCATCTGCGGCATCGCTATTGGCATGGCCAAAGTGGTCCGCCCATTGCACCCGTTTGAGCAAGGCGTCGGGTGACAACCAGTCTTCCGTGCGATCGGCCCAACCCTGGGGCGACGGAGCACGGCCCACGGCCTGCCCCATGTCCTGCAGGGCCCGCACCGTTTGCTCCACAGACGCCACAGGTATCTTGAGCATGCGGTGAGCCGACAACACCAGATCTTCCGGTCGCTTGAACTTGGGCGCGTGCTGCGGGCTCCAGGCCACGTCGTGGCCAAACAGGGCTCTGGCAAGGGCCTGCATGTCGCCACCGGTTTCGCGAAAGCGCAGCGCCACGGCGTCCACCAGTACCGCAGGCGGCTCGTCCGTCACGAAATGCCGCACCAGCTTGGTCGCCACAAACCGGGCGCAGGCCGGGTGCAGACTCAAGTCGCCCAGCAGCTGGTCCAGGGCCTGGGGCCCTTCCGCGTAGCGTTTGCCCAATATGGTCTTGCTGCCTGGCTCGTGAATGATGGGGACGAACGCCACCTTGCCCGCCGTTTGCGGCCCCACCGTCCAGCCGGTCAGCAGCCGGGCCGTCTGGGTCACATCCTCCTGGGTATAGCCGGCGTTCACGCCCAGCGTGTGCAGTTCCAGTAATTCACGCGCCAGATTCTCGTTCAGACCTTTTTTGCGGCGCTGGCCACCCGGCGAATCCGGGCCAATGGACTGGGCGTTGTCCAGGTACAGCAGCATGGCCGGATGCAGCACGGCCGCGCGCAACAGGGTCTTGAAATCGGTAAAGGCGTTGGGGCGGATAGCCTCGTATTCGTGTGGCCACACCAGCGCCAGCATGTTGCCCTTGGTGGCTGCGACACAAAAATGGTTGGCCCAGAACTGCACCCAGCGCTCGGCTACCGGTGTGGGGGTGGCCACGATGTGCTGCCAGCGCCGTTGCAGGCCTTTCATGTTGGTCCTGCGAAGCTCCAGGCGCGACGGCGTTGCCGGCCCCAGTGCATCGTCCGGTTTTTTTTTGCCATCTGCATCCGGTTTGGCCTGCAAGGCGCCCTTGAGTACCTCGCGGGCCAACTGCATCGCGGCCACACTGTCAATCAGTCCACTCGCATCCATGGCGGAAGGCTGGCGGAATTGGTCCAGCACCCAACCCCGCGGGTCCGGCTGGACCGCGCGCAGACTGGTCTCGGTGTAGCCGAAGCGGTGAGAGGCAATGGTGGCAGCTTGCATATAACCCTTAAACCCGGCACCAGCGCCGTCTCTTACGCAAAACCCCGACAATCGCACCAAATTATTTTGGGAGCTGTCTTTGAAACCATTTTTTGGCACATTCACGTGCATTGTGACCCTGGCGGGTCTGTCTGCAGCACCTGCCAGGGCACAAGAGGTTCCGGGCGGCGCGGGAGAACCCACATCCCGTGCACCAGGCAGCAAGCTGGAACGCGTCGAGATTCTGGGCAAGCAGTCCAGCGACAACGACCTGCGGCGCCGGGCGCAAATCGCCAAGCAAATTTATGGCCGCGAGGAGCTGGACAAATACGGCGACAACAATGTGGCCGACGTACTCAAGCGCCTGCCTGGCATCACCATGCAGGGCAACGCACCGCGCATGCGGGGCCTGGGTTCGGGCTACACGCTGATTCTGATCAACGGCGACCCGGCTCCCCCCGGCTTTGCGCTGGACCAGCTGGACCCTGCACAGGTGGAGCGCATTGAGGTTACCAAGGGACCGACCGCGAACCAGAGCGCGCAGGCGGTGGCCGGTGCCATCAACATCATTTTGAAGGACGCGCCCAAGGTTTCGCAGCGGGACCTGCGTGTGGGCATGGGCTACAGCGTGGACCGCCCCACCGTGTCGGGCAGCTGGACACTGGGAGAGAAGTGGAATGGATTTTCACTTTCGCTGCCGGTCTCGCTGTTTCAATGGCGCAATCGCAACGACACCGTCGCCTGGCGCAGCGCGCCGGGGCTGGATAGCCAGGCATCCCTGTCACGCCAGCAGGGTGAATCCCTGTCGTTTGGCCATGGCATCAACATCGGGCCGCGGTTGAACTGGAAAATCAGCGACGACGAAACGCTGACCTGGCAAAACTTTCTGCAAAAGGGCGTCTGGAACAACGAAGCCACCTACCAGAACCAGGTGCTGGCGGGCAACCCTAGCCTGGAGGACGATGGTGGTTACCGAGGCGGTTGGCAAAGTGTGCGCAGCAACCTGCAATGGGTCAACCACTTCAGCGGTGCCGAGCGCATGGAGCTGAAAGTCGGCCTGTCGACCTCCAAAGGCAGTTTTGACGGGCAGAGCGCAGGGCTGGTACAACCGCAGCGGCGCATCATTGCCGACAACGCGGACCTGAGCCTGACGCAAGCAGGCAATTACAGCCGCCTGCTCAATGCGGAACACAGCCTGACCGTCGGCTGGGACCTGGAATGGCGCCAGCGCGACGAAAAACGTGCCATCACGCAGCAGGGCGTGCCGCTGCTGGCGGATTTTGAAGGGCAGCCGTTTACCGCCCGGATTGCACGACGGGCCTTGTTTGTCCAGGACGAGTGGGAGATCAACAAGCAATGGTCGACCTATCTGGGTGTGCGCTCCGAACAGATCGCCAGCGAAAGCGACGGCATCGCGAACCCCTTGAGCAACACCAGCAACGTGGTCACGCCGATGGTGCATCTGAACTACAAGCTGGATGCCGCGGGGCGCGACCTGATTCGCGCCAGCGTCACCCGCAGTTACAAGGCACCGGACCTGTCGGCGCTGATGGCACGCCCCTACCTCAGCAGCCAGTTCGCCGACACCAGCAAGCCCAACACCGAGCTGTCACCCGACCGCATGGGCAACCCCGCCCTGTTGCCCGAGCTGGCCACCGGCCTGGACATTGCGTTCGAGAAATACCTGCCGGCCGGCGGCCTGATCAGCGTAGGCGTGTTTTACCGCAAGGTCGATGACCTGATTCGCAGCGTGACCCGTTTGCAGAGTGTTTCCTGGTCCGGTGTGCCACGCTGGGTGTCGCAGCCCGTCAATTTCTCCAAGGCCATGACGCGCGGTCTGGAGCTGGAAGTCAAGGGTCGGGCGGGTGAGTTGGTGCCTGGTTTGTTTGACGCCAAATTGCCGCTCAACCTGCGTGGCGCGGTCAACTTTTACCAGTCCAGCGTAGAGGCACTGCCCGGCCCGAACAACCGCCTGGACGGCCAGCAACCCTGGTCCGGAAACTTTGGGTTTGACTACCGGGTCAGCGGCCTGCCCCTGATGCTGGGCGGCAGCCTGGCCTTCACGCCGGGTTACACCACGCAGCAGTCCCTCTCGCAAACGCTGGACCAGTCACGCAGCCGAAGCGTCGACCTGTTCGCCCAATGGGTGATGAGCCCCAAGGTTTCGGCCCGGGTGTCGGTGAACAACCTGGCGCCCGTGGACAACGAGTCCCTGACCCAGACCAGCGATGGCTATGCCAACAACACCTTGCGCAACGGGCGTAGCAGCTTCAACTTTGGGGTTGAAATCAAGTTGTAGAGGGGGGCCGTCGGCGATGCGTCTCAATGAAAATCCCGGCTGGTAGTGGCAAGCGCCCCCAACAGGGGCGTCAGGTCCACCAGCCGCTTGGCAATCACGTGGCGGACCTCTCCCCCACTCTCTTCATCACGCTGCCACACGCCGTACACCGCCAGCAGGCGGGACTGGTAGACCTCCTGGCGAAAGCGCTCCTTCACGGCCTTCCACACAATCACGTTGACGCTGCCGGTCTCATCTTCCAGTGTGACGAAGACCACACCCTTGGCGGTCTGGGGTCGCTGGCGCATGGTGACGATGCCGCAGGCCCGCACCAGCCGGCCGCTGGGGTAGTCGGCCATCTGCGCCGCCGTGAGCAGCTTCTTTCTGGAGAGTTGCGCGCGTAATAGCAGCAAGGGGTGGGAGCGCAATGTCAGGCCGAGCGCGGCGTAATCAAACACTACCTCCTCGCCCTCGGGTGCGGCGGGCAACAGCAGCTCGTCTTCTGCAATCGGTACCCCCTTGAGCAGTGCGGGGGCCGGCTTCAGCGCAGACGCGTCCCACACCTGCTGGCGGCGGTGGCCGGAGAGGGACTGCAGGGCATCGGCACTGGCCAGGGCTTTGAGGTCGCCCTCGTTCAAATCGCAGCGCAGGGCCAGGTCCTGGGTGCTGGTGAAGATTTTTTGAATACGCTCGGTTGCGATGCGCTCGGCCACTTCTTGGCGAAGGCCGCTGACTTGGCGTAGGCCAAGGCGGATGGCGGGTTGTAGGTTTGGCTCGCGCCCGCAATGGGGGTCAGAGCCCGATTTCGTTCTTTGTTGCGCGCGCCGATTGCAATCCTTTCCTGAATCGGGATCTGACCCCCATTGCTCCAGCGTGCAATCCCAGTCGCTGTTTGAGACGTCGGCGGGCCGCACTTCCACGCCATGGCGCTGTGCGTCCTGCACTAGTTGGGCGGGGCCGTAGAAGCCCAGCGGCTGGCTGTTGAGCATGGCGGCCAGAAAACAGGCGGGTTCGTGTTTTTTCAGCCAGCAGCTGATGTAGACCAGGATGGCAAAGCTGGCGGCGTGGCTCTCGGGGAAACCGTATTCGCCAAAGCCTTCCATCTGCTTGAAAATGGCCTCGGCAAAGTCCAGTGGGTAGCCGCGCTCCAGCATGCCGCCCACCAGGCGGTCGTGGTATTGGCTGACGTTGCCGTGTCGCTTCCAGGCGGCCATGGAGCGGCGCAATCTATCCGCCTCACCGGGAGAGAAGCCGGCCGCGATCACCGCGATCTGCATCACCTGCTCCTGGAAGATGGGGATGC
>CAINUX010000284.1 GCA_903853895.1 uncultured beta proteobacterium
GATTCGAAAGCGAAGCGAATATTGACCGTGCCATGTCCACGCATCGCACCGCAGGCCGGTGTATTGGAATACACGCGGTAGCCGTTGTACTTGACCGCCGGAATGTCATACAACCCGTTGAGCAGCGCGCCCGAATAGAGAATCGTGACGAGACCATAGCCACCGTAGGCGCCACCGCGCTGGACTACTTCTGCCTGACAGGCAGTCAACCGTCCGTCGCGTTGCATGCCGATCTTGATCTGAATGTGGGTTTCCGGTCGGCCGCGATGGGCCAGGAAGGTCTCCTCGCGCGTCTGCAACAAGCGCACCGTGCCGTGTGCCGCGCGCGCCAGCAGAGCGCAGATGACTTCAAAATTCAGGCACTCGGTGCGGTGGCCGAAGCCGCCGCCGATGAAGGGTTTGATAACGCGGATGTGGGCCGCTTCCATCTTCAGGCACTGCGCCAGGATCAGGTGCACGTAGTACGGTACTTGCGTCACCGACCACAGGGTCAGGTGAGATCGTTCGGTGTCCCACGAGGCCAACGTGGCGTTGGGCTCCATCATTGCGTGGTGCACCTCGGCGCACTCGTAGTTTTCTTCGCGCACCAGATCGGCCTTGGCAAAACCTGCCGCAGTGTCGCCGAATTCGTTGTGGACCTCTCGCTCGATATTGCCGGCCTTGTTATCGTGCAACGGCACCGCGTCCGACGCGCGAGCGGCGGCTGCATTGAAGTAGGCCGGCAACTCGCGCACCTTGATGCGAATGCGGGAGATGGCCAGGCGCGCGGTGTCCTCGTCAATCGCTGCCACCGCAGCAATCGGGTCGCCGATGTAGCGCACTTTTCCGCGAGCCAGGGGGAACTCGTTCTGCGCGATGGGGATAACACCGTACGGTATATCGCATGCATCTCCCGTAATCACCGCGCGCACACCTGGCGTCGCCAGCGCCTGGGAAATATCAACCTCCAGCAATTCGGCATGCGCATGGGTGCTACGCAGTAACATGCCAACCAGCGCGTTTGGCGCGGGCAGATCGGCGGTATAGCGTGCCGCACCTGTCACCTTCTCAACACCGTCGACAAAGGGCAAACGCGCACCAACTCCATGCGGCTCACCGACTGTCGCCTGGCAAAGCATTTCCTTGTCTGGGGCGTTCATAGGGTGGCCCCTGAATGCGACGCCGCTTCGACCGACTCGATGATCTTGACGTAGCCGGTACAGCGGCAGAGATTGCCGGCCAGCGCGGCGCGTATGGTCTCTCGGGTGGGCGTCGCGTCTTTGCGCAGCAGCGCCTCTGCGGCCATGATCATGCCCGGCGTGCAAAACCCGCACTGGCTTCCAAGATGCTCATGGAAGGCGCGCTGTAGCGCCGACATGTTGCCTTTCCGGGACAAGCCCTCTATCGTCTCTATGTTTCGTCCTGCAACGCTGTGCGCGAGCGTGCAGCATGCCAGCCTCGGTTCATCGTCAACCAGAACTGTGCACGCACCGCACTCACCTCCGTCGCAGCCCTGCTTGGTTCCGGTCAAGCTGAGCACTTCGCGCAGATAGTCCATCAGCAGCACGTTGTCGGCAACCGCGTCTTCACGCTGGCGTCCATTCACCGAAATGGCGAGTATCGATTTCATATGCCCTCCTTGATGGGTGGAGCGAGCATAGGTGTCAGTTCAATGCCCGTAAAGGTCAATAAATAAATTATGTGCGTTTATCGCGCAAACTTCGCGATAAACGCACACTTATGAAGTATCAAGAGTGGACACGAAGACCCGAACTCCTGCCACCAAATTTGCATCGCGAGGCCTGAAAGCACCTCAGAAGGAGCTATGCAATTTGGAACATATTGCAACGATTTTGCCTGTGCCCTATCGTAAATAAGTACACAGCACTGCCGAATACTTGCAAAGCGAAATAGCCCATGACGTCCACCGCCACTACCCCCACCACGAACCGCCAAGTTCCCACTTACTGCTACAACTGCGTCTCCGGACCCGATCTTCTCAGCGTCAAGGTGCAAGACGGTGTGGCTACCGAGATCGGGCCCAATTTCGATGGTCGTGGTCTCTACCCAGGCAACGGAAAGCCCTGTGTCAAGGCCTATGGGTTGATCCAGAAAACCTACCACCCGGACCGCATCCTCACACCCATGAAGCGCACCAACCCGAAGAAGGGCATGGACCAGGACCCAGGCTTCGTGCCCATCTCGTGGGACGAAGCGCTGGACACCGTGGCAGCCAGGCTCAATGACATCCGCGCCCGTGGCGTGCTCGACGAGGAGGGTTTGCCACGCGTGGCGCTCACGTTGGGGCATGGCGGCACACCGGCCAACTACATGGGCACCTTCCCGGCCTTCATTGCGGCCTGGGGTGCGATGGACTTCAGCTTTGGCTCGGGGCAAGGCGTCAAGTGCGTGCACTCCGAGCACCTGTACGGGGAGTACTGGCACCGCGCTTTCACCGTTTCGGCGGACACTCCACACTGCAATTTCATCGTCTCCTTTGGCGCCAATGTCGAAGTGACCGGCGGTGTCTGTGCCGTGGCACGGCACGCCGATGCACGTGTGCGAGGCGCCAAGCGCGTGCAGATCGAGCCGCACCTGTCGGTCACGGCTGCCGCCTCGGCGGAATGGATTCCTATCAAGCCCAAGACCGATCCGGCCTTCATGTTTGCCATGATCCATGTGCTGCTGCACGAGGTGCCGCGCGACAAGCTCGACCTGCCCTTTCTGCGTGACATCACGTCTTCTCCCTATCTGGTTGGACCGCAAGGATTTTTTCTGCGTGACCCGCAATCACTCAAACCGCTGGTCTGGGACCTGCGAAGCGCCAGTGCACAGCCACACGACGCCACAGCCATAGAGCCCGCGATGGAGGGTCTCTTCACGCTGGACAACGTCGTTGCAGTGGGTGCCGACGAACAGCGCTGGGAATACCCCTCGGTCTCCGGTGTAACCTCGTTCACAAAACTGGTAGAGCACATGCGCGAGTACAGCCCCGAGTGGGCGCAATCCCTGTGCGATGTGCCTGCCAGGAAAATCCGCGAGGTGGCGCAGGAGTTTGTGGCGCAGGCCTGCGTCGGCCAGACTGTGGAGGTGGACGGCAAGCTGTTGCCGTATCGTCCTGTTGCCGTCACTTTGGGCAAGACAGTGAACAACGGTTGGGGCGCGTACGAGTGCTGCTGGTCGCGCACGCTATTGGCCGTGCTGGTCGGTGCGCTGGAAGTGCCGGGCGGCATTCTGGGCACAACGGTGCGCATCAACAGCCCGCGTGAGGATCGCCACAAGAGCGTACAGCCCGGGCCGGACGGCTTCATGCTCAACAAGCTCAACCCAACCACCAAAGACAAATGGCAACGCCAGCCCAGTGGCCGCAACGCGCACCGCACGCTGGTGCCGCTGGCGGGCAACAGTGGCGCCTGGAGCCAGTCGCTAGGCCCCTCGCACTTGGCCTGGATGTTTCAAACCCACGTGCCCAAGAACTGGCCGCGCCCTACCGCTCCCGAGATTTGGTTTGCCTACCGCACCAATCCGTCTATCTCGTTTTGGGACACGCACAACGTAGCGAGGACCATCGCGCGCTTTCCATTCACGGTGTGCTTTGCCTACACGCCGGACGAGACCAACCACATGGCCGACATCCTGTTGCCCGACGCCACCGATCTGGAGTCCACGCAACTGATCCGCCTGGGAAAGACCAAGTTCATGGAACAGTACTGGGAGCACCAGGGCTATGTGCTGCGCCAGCCTGCCGTAGCGCCGCAGGGCCAGTCGCGCGACTTCACCTGGATATCGACCGAGCTGGCCCGGCGCACCGGCTTGCTGGAACCCTACAACGCCGCCATCAACCGCGGCATCTTCGGTGCACCGCTCAAGGGCGATGGACGCGACTACGAGCTGGCGATTGATCAGGTGCATTCGGTGGACGCCATCTGGGATGCCATCTGCCGCTCCGCCAGCCACGACCTGACCGAAGGCGCGCAAGCGCACGGACTGGACTGGTTCAAGGAGCATGGCCTGCTGACCAAGCCCTATGCCCGCACCGGTTGGTACCTGTACCCCACCATGCAGCAGCAGAACGTACGTTTCGAGCTGCCCTACCAGGAACGGTTGATGCGCTCGGGCAAGGAGCTGGGTGCGCGCCTGCACGACGCCGGTGTGGACTGGTGGGACGCGCAGCTCAACGAATACCAGGCGCTGCCGCAGTGGCATGATTTCCCCGGCGTGTGGGAGCAAGACCTGGTTCGCCGTGGCTTGAAGCCCGAGGATTACCCCTATTGGCTGATCACCACCAAGAGCATGCA
>CAINUX010000285.1 GCA_903853895.1 uncultured beta proteobacterium
CGGACGTTTTCTCATTGGCAATGGCAACACGGTATGGTCGGATGGCCCCCTGGCGCGCGCCGTGCGCACCGGCGCCATTTGCTACCTTGATGAAGTGGTGGAAGCGCGAAAAGACACGACCGTTGTGTTGCATCCATTGGCCGATGACCGCCGTGTCCTGCCGATTGAGCGCACCGGCGAAGAGCTTGTTGCGCCACCCGAGTTCATGCTCGTGATTTCATACAACCCCGGTTACCAAAATTTGCTCAAGGGCCTGAAACCCAGTACCCGCCAGCGTTTTGTGGCGCTGAGCATGGGCTACCCGACGCCCGAAGTAGAGTTCACCATCGTACAAGCCGAATCAGGCGTATCGCCGCACCACGCTGAGCAATTGGTGCGACTGGCCAAGTCACTGCGCAGCCTGACCGAACATGATCTGGAGGAAACGGTGAGCACCCGACTTCTCGTGTCCGCTGGGCGCCTGATCGCTTCAGGCATTTCTATCCAGGTGGCCTGCCATGCGGCCATCATTGATGCTCTCACGGACGACATCGTCACTGCACAGGCCTTGGGTGAAGTGGTGCGCGCCCTGGTTGGCGATGCCTCCTGACCTGTCGGTAGCCTTGGCGACCCAGGAACCGGCCGTCAACAAACTTGCCAAGCTGCAAAAGCTGCGCAATGGCACGCAAGCGGGATTTTTTATCCTATTTTTGCTGGCTCCAGCTCTTAACCTGCTCCGATTCGACCTGTACGAAACGCAGCTTTGGTTTTTTGGGTTGCGTTGGACCTTGGGTATAGATGCATTGATTGCTGGCGAAATATCCGCCACCCAGGCGGGTATCAGCATCATGTTGCGGGCATTCCTCCCAGCGCTCGTCGTGGTGACCGTGTTCCTTGGAGTGGCTTATCGCTATGGGCGACTCTATTGCGGCTGGCTTTGTCCCCATTTTTCAGCGGTAGAGACGCTTAACAACCTGTTGCACCGGGCGTGTGGCAAGTTGAGCGTGTGGGACAAGAGTGTTACGCCAAGGCCGGGGAGTGGCCCTGATTCGCGTTGGTGGCCCTTGTTCGCAATCAGTTGCATGACCATGGGTTTCCTGTGGGCCATTACCCTGTTGACCTATTTGTTGCCGCCCGCGGTGATATGGGGCGGGCTACTGACGAACACGCTCACCCCCAACCAAGCCCGTTTTATTGGAATCGGCAGCCTGGTATTCACGCTTGAATTTGCTTTTGCACGCCATTTGTTTTGCCGGTTTGGGTGTGCTGTGGGACTATTTCAAAGTCTGGCCTGGATGGCCAATCCCCGCGGCATGGTCGTTGCGTTTGAACGGGATCGCGCCCGCGACTGTAAAACCTGTGATATGCCCCGTGGCTCGGCCTGTGACAACGCCTGCCATATGCGCCTCAACCCCCGCAACATCAAGCGCATGATGTTTTCCTGTGTGCAATGCGGTCAATGCCTGACGGCCTGTGAGACCTCCCAGCAAGCCCAATCCAGAGACCCAACGCTGAACTGGCAAGTGGGCGAAGACGCCTTGCGCGAAACGCTGCGCCAGCGCAGCAGAGAACTGTCGAAGCACCGCTGATGGAAGAGACCGTCGGCCTGTGGTGGCACCAAGCAGTCACGAGACTCTCCCGGCAAAGCAATCCGCAAGCGGCTGTGCAATTGAAGGATGTTCAAAAGACGATTGGCATCCTGTTCAGGGCGGCAGGTGGCTCCGCCGCGCTGCGGTTAAGCACCGCGACCGAGCAGTCTGTGGGTGGCGGCAGAACCTGGTTACAGGTTATTGCCGGGAGTTGCAAACGTGCGAGCATCCCAATGCTGGAGCCAGACGTGCTGGCGTTGCCCGAATATCTTGCAGTCTTTGACAGCAGAGAACTCAATCGCGACTTGTATCTGTGGCTCGCTATACAGGGCGCACATTTTGAGCACACCAATCGGTGGGTGACCGATAACTGCATCGCGACTCGAGCGGGGCTGCAAGCGTTCCCCGGCTTTGTGCCCCGTTACCAGCGCCTCTTGCAGGCGCATTTGATTCAGCGTGGAAATCCTGCGCAACTCAAAGGCACATACGCAGTGGCCGAAGGGGCCATTCAAGCCGGCATGCGTGGAAATGCCGTGCTAGACAGCGTAATATCTCCCGCCGAGGTTGCACCCGTTTGGTTGTGGGTCAGCGCAGGGGTGACACTGCCCACCACACAGGAGCGAAAGGCAGCATCCAAAAGTGCTGAGGCGCAAAAACAGGGCAATGTTGCAACCGACAGCAAACGGCGGCGAACGCAGAGCATCGTTGAAGAGGACAACCGCAATCCATTGATCCTCCCGTTCCGGGCAGAAGCCATCATGTCGTGGAGCGAGTTGGTTCACGTCAATCGCAGCACGGATGACGAAGACGACGGAAACGCCATCGCAGCGGCCAACGACATGGACAAGCTATCGGTTGCGCCAGACGGCGAATCCCTCGCCTCTCGGGTGAAGTTTGACCTTGATTTGCCAAGCGCCAGCGCAGACGACCAGCCCATGGGGCCTGGGATTCGGCTGCCTGAATGGAACTATCGCAGTGGTGTCATGCAGCCAGAGCACTGCGCCATTCAGGCGATGGAGGTTCGAGATGCCCCCGCTTATGTTCCCGCCGCCAGTTTGCGACTGACGGCCAAGAAGTTGCGCCGTCGCCTCGAAGTGTTGCGTGACGTGCCACGCCCGCAACACGGCCAAAGCAGTGGTGACGCCATTGATATCGATGCATGGATTCGATACACCACGGACGAGACGGGGCATGGTGGCCTGCGCAGCGAGGCCCCCGCGGTTTATACCCGTCAGGCGAAATGTGAACGCAGCCTTGCCACGCTACTGCTGGCAGACCTGTCGTTGTCGACCGATGCCCATGCCAATGACACGGAACGGGTGATTGACATCATCCGGGATGCGCTGTTTGTCTTTGGAGAAGCATTGAGCGCAACCGGAGACCCCTTCGCCATTTGGGGGTTCAGTTCCGTCAGGCGCCAGCATGTTCGCTTGCAGCATTTGAAAGACTTCCATGAACCTTGGGCCGATGCTGCGCGCGCGCGCGTGGGTGCAATCAAACCCGGTTTCTACACCCGCATGGGGGCGGCTATCCGCCACGCAACCCTGCAGCTGTCAGTACGGCCAGAGAGGCGGCGCCTCTTGATGCTGCTGACCGACGGAAAGCCTAATGATCTGGACGAGTATGAAGGCCGTTACGGGATTGAAGACACCCGCCACGCCATTCACGAGGCCCACGCCGCGGGGCTTTCACCGTTTTGTGTGACGATTGACGAAACGGCGCATGACTATTTGCCCTACCTGTTCGGACGCGAGGGCTACGCGCTGGTTCATCGCCCGCACGATCTGGTGAATCGGTTAACGCAAGCCTGGGCCCAGTTGGCAGGGTAGGCGCGGTAGGGGAGCCGCCATCGGTAACAATAGTGTTGGATCAGCACTCACAGACCCACCCATGTACCTACCCAAACAATTTCAAGTTGACGATGTCACATTGGCTTTGGACATCATGCGGGAGAACCCATTTGCCAGCCTCATCAGCACAGATGAGGCTGGGCTGCCGTTTGTCACCCATCTGCCCATTCACTGCGAAAAGCGACCGAACACTGGAAGCCTACCCGAGTTGGTGTTGCTGGGGCACGTTGCCAAGGGCAATCCGCATTGGAAATACCTGCAGACTCGCCCGCAGGGGGTCGTCACATTTATGGGGCCGCATGCCTATCTTTCGCCCGGCGTTTACCCGGACCTGGCCCGGGTTCCCACCTGGAACTACCTCGCGGTGCACTGCACGGTGGAGGCAACCCTGATTGAGGAGCCGTTGGC
>CAINUX010000286.1 GCA_903853895.1 uncultured beta proteobacterium
CGAAGAGAAACTGCTCAACCTGGGCCTGCGCGAAGTGCCGTCCGCCCGCATCGGCGAACTGGTGATGCGCGAACTGAAAAAAATCGACAAAGTGGCCTATGTCCGCTTTGCCAGCGTGTACCGCAGTTTTGAGGATATTGATGAGTTCAAGACACTCGTGGATGAGGTTCGGAGGTAGGTTCTGTGCCATTCATCGGACAAAATTTGCCGCCAATCTGATTGTTTAGCCAATGCCGCAAAATCCGGTCAGGATCAAGCCTATGCAGAGACTTAAAGGATTCACGCTCATCGAACTATTGGTTGTCCTGGCCATATTGGCAATTCTGGTGACCATTGCTGCGCCGTCGTTTGTCCAACAAATTCAGTCAAGCACGATGACCAGTAACGTCAACACATTCCTGGCCGATTTGCGGTTTACCCGCAGTGAGGCAGTTCGACGCGGTGGAGGAATCGTGATGTGCCGCAGTGACGCACCGGAAGCAGCGGCAGCATCATGTGGAAGCGGCGACGGACCGGGAGGTAACGGCTGGGTGAGCGGATGGATCGTATTTCACGACAAGGACGGCGACGGGGACCGAGACTACAGCAATGATCCTGCGATGGATGAAACCATTTTTCGTGTTCAGTCGCCAATCACCTCGATGGACTCAATCCTGGAGACTGGTGGTGGCTCATCTTCAACCAAATTCGTCTTCACTGCCACGGGAAGACTACTGAATCTGAACTCGGCAACGTCGCTGCAGTTTGGTGGCCCTAAATATGCCAACACCGTCCAACGAGTCTTGTGCGTAAGCCTTGGTGGGCGGGCCAGAATCGCTGGCGATGGCCTATCTTCCTGCGGGAGCAACAGTCAATAATGCGTAACCGATCAATAAACCGCAGGTTGCAATTTGGTGCATCCCTCATCGAGGTTTTGGTGGCCGTCCTGCTTTTGTCGTTTGGAATGCTGTCGCTGGGCGCAATGATGGCGTTTTCGGTACAAATGCCAAAACTATCCGGCTATCGCACGATGGCAACAAACATCGCCTCAGATCATATTGAACGGATTCGCGCCAATGCGGGTGAATTCGCCCTCGGAACTTACAGTTCGGGATCAAGCTACGACGGGACTTTCAATGACGTCCCATTGAACAATTGTGCCTACCCGAATTGCACTGCATCAACCTTGGCAACCATGGATATTGCAGCCACGCGAAATGCGGTACGCGTATTGCTCCCTGCTGGCGGCATGCTGGTTACGTGTGATGCGGTGGGCTGTGGAAATCCTAACGCATATGGCAACCTTTGGATTGTGTGGCAGGAGCCCAGCACAAGCGCAGCCCTCAACCCAACCTCTTCGGACAACTGCCCAACACAGATAACTAATTCCTACACAAACCCGGCGCCACGCTGCCTCTATGTGAGGTTCAAACCATGACGCAGAATCTCACGCGGCGAAATATCCAGTTTCTGGCCGGTTTTTCACTCATTGAACTTCTGGTTTCCATGGCGATTGGCTTGGTCATCATGATTGCGGTGATGTCTGCATACCTCGGGTCAGCAGGAGCCGGAAAAATGGCCGAAGCACAAAGCCGGATGAACGAAGACGCGCAAGCCGCACTCAGTATTCTGACGCAACATATTCGAATGGCAGGCAATAACCCCGACCAACCCAATCGGGTGGACAGCGTCAATCCTGCTGTATCCAGCGTGCGCAACCCAGTATACGGAGCTACTTCCCTGGTGCTCGCTGGAACTGCCACGACAAGCAATTTCTCGGTGCGTGGTTGCGACGGTGCCTTTGGGACATTCACCAACGTGACGTCAGCCGCTTCCCTGGACAGCTTGACTTGTGCAGCACCAGTC
>CAINUX010000287.1 GCA_903853895.1 uncultured beta proteobacterium
GCGCGATTCAGGCGGTGTGTGAAGGGCGAGACGTCGGTGATCTGACAACGATGGAAGATCCGGCTGCCTTGCAGCAAATCCGCGATTTGCTGGCGTAAGCGGCTGGGCGCCGGAGCGTTCTGCTCCGTGTCCCCCGGCCTGCGGCCTCCTCCTTTTACCTGCGCAGAACGCTCCGGCGCCCAGCCGCTTACGCCAGCAAATCGCGGATTTGCTGCAAGGCAGCCGGATCTTCCATCGTTGTCAGATCACCGACGTCTCGCCCTTCACACACCGCCTGAATCGCGCGACGCAGCAATTTGCCACTGCGGGTCTTGGGTAACACGGTCACAAACCGCACGCGGGCCGGGCGGCCCACAGCGCCAATCGTGTTGTCCACCACCTTCATCACTTCTGCTTCGAGCTTGGCGCGCGCCGCTTCGTCCACCAGTACGCTGGCGTCCTTGACCACGGCAAAAGCAACTGCAACCTGGCCCTTGAGCGCATCGGCAATGCCCACCACGGCCACCTCGGAGATATTGGGGTGGCCGGAAATGCTCTCCTCGATCTCCCGGGTGCCCAGACGGTGGCCAGCGACATTGATCACGTCGTCGGTACGGCCCAGGATGAAAAAGTAGCCATCCTTGTCGCGCACGCCCCAGTCGAAGGTGCTGTAAACCAGTTTGCCCGGAATGCTGTTCCAGTAGGTTTTGACGAAACGCGCGTCGTCGCGCCAAATGGTCTGCATGCAGCCGGGTGGCAGAGGCCCCTCTATGGCAACCACTCCCTTCTGGTCCGCACCCGTTAGTTCATCGCCGGTGTTTTCATCGATCAGTTTGACGTTGTACCCATACATGGGCACGCCAGGGCTGCCGAACCGGCTGGGTTTTTTCTCCACACCGTTGGCAATGCTCAAAATCGGCCAGCCCGTTTCAGTCTGCCAGTAGTTGTCGATGATGGGTTTGTCCAGCCCTTCGCTGATCCACTGCGCGGTCGGCTCGTCCAGCGGTTCTCCCGCCAGGAATAGGGCGCGCAGGCTGGAGAGGTCATATTTGGAAAGCAGCGCCGGGTCCTGCTTCTTGAGCACCCGCACTGCAGTAGGTGCGCTGAACATGACTGTGACCTTGTACTTCTCAACCAAGCTCCACCAGACGCCGCCGTCGGGTCGTGTGGGCAGGCCTTCGTACATGATGGTGGCCATGCCGGCGATCAAAGGGCCGTAGATGATGTAGCTGTGACCCACCACCCAACCAATGTCGCTGGTCGAGAAATAGGTTTCACCCGGGTTGCCACAATAGATGTGCTTCATGGAAGCAGCCAGCGCGACGGCGTAACCGCCAGTGTCGCGCTGCACACCCTTGGGCTTGCCGGTGGTGCCGCTGGTGTACAGCGTGTAGCTGGGGTGGGTTGACTCCACCCACTCGCAGGGCACTAAGGTGTTGAGATGTTTTTGCCGCAAGGCATCCCACAAATGGTCGCGTCCCGCCACCAATTGCATGGACGCCAGCTTGCGATCTGCCAATAACACGGCACCGGGCTTGTGGCTGGACTGGGCAATCGCGTCGTCCAGCAAGGGTTTGTATTCCACCACCTTGCCACCGCGCATGCCGCCGTCGGAACTGACGATAACTTTGGGGCTTGCGTCTTCAATGCGTGAGGCCAACGCACCGGCAGCAAATCCGCCAAACACTACCGTGTGAATGGCGCCAATGCGCGCACAGGCCAGCATGGCAAACGCGGCCTCCGCAATCATGGGCATGTAGATCAGCACGCGATCACCCTTTTGCACACCCAGTTCCTGCAGCGCGGCGGCCATGCGCTGCACCTCGGCGTGCAACTGCGTAAAGCTGAAAACGTGCTCGCTGTTGGTTTCAGTCGAAACGGCGATCAGGGCAGCCTGGTGTGGGCGATCCTTGAGGTGGCGATCTACGGCGTTGTGGCACAGATTGGTCGTGCCGCCCACAAACCAGCGCGCAAACGGCGGATTGCTGTAATCGCATACCTGCTGCGGTGGGGTTTGCCAGTCGATGGCCTTAGCCTCTTCGGCCCAAAAGCCATCCCGATCATCAATAGAGCGGCGATAAAAATCTGCATAAGCGGTCATGGTGTGTCCCTCGGTGCCGTTGAAACTGAATTCATAATTATGAATACACAGCTTGCTAGCACCTGACTGACACAGATCAAATATTGACTACCTGCTATTTGATCAGCGCCTGAGCAGCTTTGAAGTCAGGGTGTTCAGCGCTGCGAATCCACTCGAAGGCCACCATTTCTGTAGTCACCAGTTCCGCACCTGCACCCGCAAGGCGGTCAAAAGCGGCATCCCGGTTA
>CAINUX010000288.1 GCA_903853895.1 uncultured beta proteobacterium
AAGTGGTACCACTCCTTCCCATCCCGAACAGGACAGTGAAACGCTTCTGCGCCGATGATAGTGCGGGTTCCCGTGTGAAAGTAGGTCATCGTCAGACTATTAAACCGAAAACGCCCAGTCAATTGACTGGGCGTTTTTTTTTTGCTCGCACCTCCCTTGCCCCACATTAGCAATTTGTTTGTCGACGTGGGCCGGCCTGTGGCCGCCAACGAGTAGGCAGTAATTCTTGAATGCGGATGTTGGGATGCGTGGGCAAGGCCTCTCTACGGTCATCTTTACTCCATGCAAGACAGACCGCAGAACGCAACGAGGTTGGCTAAGCGAGGCTACAGCGCAACAGTGGTGGGCATCGGATGCCTGCAGTCGGGCAGCGCATTGGCCAAGCAGTTATCCAGGGCAATATGGCATTGCGCTGCTTCCCCTCTACTGAGTCTTTCAATCCAGGCCGACTCGCGCTTCTGTATGGTTTGGAGAAACTCGCGGGCTCGGCTTCCATTTCCCGACATGCCAGAGAAAGTATCAAATCCTGACTCGAGAAAGTTCTGCAATGATCCGAGTCCTGCCGCTGAAGCAGGTCTTCGCATCATTTTAAGCATGAATCTGAGGCCAGGGGTTCGCGTCAACCGGTCCAGATCCGCACCAACACTGAGAACCATTTCGAGTTGGCGTTTGCGGTCTGCCTCACGGCCAACTTGTTTCCAGCTGGCCATGTAGCGAGTAACGCTATCACTCTGTCTGTTTGGTGTTTGGGTAATCCAATCCGCTGCCATTTGCGCGTCCAGTTCCTCGGTCAATTGATGCAGCTGAGCGAGAGACACCGCCGTTGCAACTACTTGCTGTGGAAAAAGGGTTTGCAGCGCACCAGCAATGCGTGAAAACTGCGCATCACGTTGGGAGTAGTCCTTGTCGCTGTACAAGTCTTCCAGAAAGAAACGGGCAGCAGCTCCAAACTCAACAGAAGCCAATAAATCACCATAGGTTCCGGAAAAACGTTTCGCTTGAAACGACTTCACTGCTTGTGTTGCGGACTGAGTGAGTGGATCAGAAAGAGCGGCCAATCGGATTGCGGTGACGCGCGCAACCGCTTCTCGAATCGTGTGTGCAGCATCCATAGTTGAAAACAGTGTACAGAAGCCAGTCCGCAATGGTGGAGGTGGTAGCCTAGAAACTTGAGCTCGGAATGGTAAAAGTTAGTACTAACTGCCATCGTAAACGCCAATAGATATGAGTATTTCATCGGTCAGGCCTTCGATTCTCTCTGAATAATGCTGCTATCTTGTATCTGGCCCATCCTCTTTGGGGTGCGAAGACTAGGGATAACCCTTATAGTCGGCCCATGCTTGACGCTACAAACATCATTAAGGCCTCACTCGAAGTCGGGCGGGAGCTTCTGCGTCCTCCGCATGAAAGTGATAGCACGCCGGAGCAGATGCGAGCCATACCCTTGCTGGTGCCGATCCGTTCATTGGGAGTCAACCACCGCACCCGCATCGCGACTCATTTGTTGTCATTGGAGCCGCATGACCGCTATTTGCGATTCGGATACATGGCGCAAGATGAACAGATTCAGCGCTATGTGGATGGGCTCAACTTCGATCGTGACGAAATATTTGGCATCTACAACCGAAAGCTTGAGTTGATTGCAATGGCGCATCTGGCATATGCGTCGCCAGAAGGGCAAGACGCATGCGCAGAGTTTGGGGTGTCAGTAGTTCCTGCGGCGCGTGGACGCGGCTACGGGGCGCGATTGTTCGAGCGCGCGGCAATGCACGCAACCAACGACGGCGTAAGCCTCTTGTTTGTCCACGCACTCAGTGAAAACGCAGCGATGTTAAAGATTGCCCGCAATGCAGGTGCCAGAGTGGAGCGTGACGGCACGGAATCCGAAGCCTTCCTGCATTTGCCGCAAGCCACTCTGGACAGCCAAGTAACAGAACTCATTGAAGAGCAGGTTGCCCAAACAGACTACCGGATCAAGGTTCAGGCCAAACAATTCTGGAGTTTCCTCGCTGATCTCCAGAATATCAGACGCGATGTCATTGATGGGCAAGCGCGCACCCCACCCTGAACAACAAATCCGCTATCCTTGGGGTTCCGAAACAACGGCAGCCATTGCCATCACGTCTGTGTCAGACCCACACCCCGCGCGACCGCCCGACAAGGAAGACAAGCGCACATTCCTGCGCAAACTCGCTGAGTTCATCCATCCTGGCCCCGATTCGACTGCAGAACTCATAGAGACGCTGGCGGAGGCGGAGGACAATAACATCATTGGGGCCGAGTCTCGGGTCATGCTCGAAGGCGTTATCCGCATGGCGGACATGACCGCCGGAGATGTGATGGTGGCCGCCACACGGATGGATCTGATCAATATTCAGGCGCCGATGGATACATTGCTAAACACTGTCATCGACACTGCGCACTCGCGGTTTCCCGTCTACGAAGGGGAGCGTGAAAACGTCATCGGGATTCTGATGGCCAAGGACCTGCTAAAGCTCCAGCGGGCTCCCGAGCTAAACATCCGCGCCTTACTTCGGCCAGCCGTCTTCGTCCCGGAAACCAAGGGACTGAATGATCTTTTGCGAGATTTCCGGGGTAACCGCAACCATCTGGCGATCGTCATCGACGAATTTGGCCGGGTCGCTGGCCTGATCACGATCGAAGACGTGTTGGAACAAATCGTCGGTGAAATCGAGGACGAATTCGATATCGCCGAAGATGTCGGTGACATTTTTTCACTGGCCGACCGCACCTACCGAGTCAGCGGGGATACGCCTATCGAGCGTGTCAACGACGCATTTGCGGTGAGCTTGGAAGGCGCAGATCCCGAAGACCTATTTGACACGGTTGGGGGGCTGATCGCCCATGAGATGGGTCATGTCCCAAAACGGGGTGAACGGTATACGCTGGGCGGGCTGGACTTTCTCGTGCTGCACACCAAGGGCGGCGCCGTAAAGTGGTTCAAAGTATCCCCCGCGGCGGATGTCGGAAACTGACACTGACACTGACACTGACGCTGGAGTGGCCGTGCGGCCTGTTCCATCGGCATGGAACAGCGCACCCATTGCTATTGTTTGCATAGCTGCCTGTGCAATGGCCGCAGGGACTGCCTGGCCGTTCGATGCCGGCTTTCCCACTGGTGCGCCATTGTGGGGGCTGCAAATCCTCGCGCTGGCCGGGCTGGTTTGGGTCTTGCATCACTGCAATCACTGGCGGTCGGCCGCAGGCTTGGGCCTGGTGTTTGCCACCACCTGGCTATGCGCCACGTTTTGGTGGCTGCACATCTCCATGCATACGTATGCCGGCCTTCATGCGTTGCTGGCAGCGTTGGCAATCTTGGCGCTGGCGCTGGCGCTGGGCATGTATTACGCCGGCGCATGTGCGGTGTACTGGGCGCTCAGGGACCGCCGGCCGATCTGGGCTAGCGCGTCCTTTGCAGCTGCGTGGACCATGGCGGAAATGGCTCGCGGCACTTGGTTGACCGGATTTGGATGGGGAGCGGTGGGCTATGCCCATGTGACCGGGCCACTGGTGGCCTACGTTCCATGGCTCGGTGCCTATGGTGTGGGCGCTCTCGCAGCCTGGCTTTCGGCCTGTCTTGTTTTGTGGGTTCGCGGCAAGACTGTCTGGCTGCCCTTGGGGGTATCGCTGGTCGTCGCAGCGGGCATCGTTGCGCCCTCGGCGCTGCCAGCCTGGTCCGCGCCCGCCGGGACGCTGTCTGTCACCCTGCTACAGGGCAATGTCCCGCAGGACGAGAAATTCCAAAGCGGCTCGGGCGTCCCGCTGGCCCTGCAGTGGTACGGCGACCAACTCAACCGCAGCACAACCCAATTGGTGGTGGCTCCTGAGACCGCTATTCCCCTGCTTCCGCAAGACTTGCCGGAGAACTATTGGGAGACACTCAGTGGCCGTTTTGCCCGCGGCGATCAAGCCGCACTGGTGGGCATTCCATGGGGCAATATGGCGCAAGGCTATACCAATTCGGTCATCGGCTTTTCGCCGCGGCAGCAAACGCTATGGCGCTACGACAAACACCACCTGGTGCCCTTCGGCGAGTTCATACCACCGCTGTTCAAATGGTTTACCCAAATGATGAACATCCCATTAGGCGACTTCAATCGCGGAGCCGTCGGGCAGGCTTCCTATGCCTGGAAAGGACAGCGGCTGGCGCCTAATATTTGCTACGAAGACCTTTTTGGGGAAGAGCTGGGCGCACGGTTTGTTGACCCTGCGCAGGCACCCACCATCTTTGTCAACGCCAGCAACATTGGCTGGTTTGGAGACTCCATCGCCATCGACCAGCATTTGCAGATTAGTCGCATGCGGGCTTTGGAGTTCGAACGCCCCATGATCCGAGCCACAAATACGGGGGCTACCGCCATCATTGACCACACCGGGCGGGTGACCGATGCGTTGCCGCGCCACACCCGCGGCGTGCTGGTCGGGACGGTGCAGGGGCGCATCGGCACCACGCCCTTTGCCTGGTGGGTTGCCCGCTTTGGGCTGTGGCCGTTGTGGATTCTGGCACTCGCTATTGTTTTCATAGCGATGCGAACACAGCGGACGAGGGCGGTCTAGCGGTTTCACCCCTGTAAAATCGGGGCATGCTCACATTTCAACAAATCATCCTGAAGTTGCAGGCCTATTGGGCCGACAAGGGCTGCGCGCTGCTGCAGCCTTATGACATGGAAGTCGGCGCCGGAACCTCGCACACAGCCACATTTCTGCGCGCCCTTGGCCCGGAACCCTGGAAGGCCGCGTATGTCCAGCCCAGCCGTCGTCCGAAGGATGGCCGCTATGGTGAGAACCCCAACCGCCTCCAGCACTACTACCAGTACCAAGTGGTGTTGAAGCCCGCACCCAGCAACATCCTGGAGCTGTACCTGGGCTCGCTTGAAGCCCTGGGCTTTGATCTGAAGAAAAACGACATCCGCTTCGTCGAAGACGACTGGGAAAACCCCACGCTGGGCGCCTGGGGTCTGGGCTGGGAAGTCTGGCTCAATGGCATGGAGGTCACGCAGTTCACGTATTTCCAGCAAGTGGGCGGCATCGACTGCAAGCCCATCACCGGCGAGATCACCTACGGCTTGGAGCGCCTGGCCATGTACCTGCAGGGAGTGGACAACGTCTACAACCTGACCTGGACCGATGGGTTGAGTTACGGCGATGTCTACAAGCAAAACGAGGTCGAGCAATCGACCTACAACTTCGAGCATAGCGACGCTGACTTCCTGTTCACCGCCTTCGCCGCACATGAGAAGCAGGCCAAGTATTTGATGGAGCAGCAACTGGCCCTACCGGCCTATGAGCAGGTGCTCAAAGGTGTGCATACATTCAACTTGCTGGATGCCCGGGGAGCCATTAGCGTGACCGAGCGCGCCGCCTATATCGGGCGCTTGCGCAACCTCGCCCGCTCCGTCGCACAGAGCTATTTCGAAAGTCGCGAACGCCTGGGCTTCCCCCTGGCGCCACGCGAATGGGTCGAGCAGATGACACCGAAGAAGGCCGCATGATGACTACCAAGAACCTTCTCGTTGAATTGTTTGTCGAAGAGCTGCCGCCAAAAGCGCTCAAGAAACTGGGCGATGCCTTTGCCAACCAACTGGCCGACCAACTCAAGTTACTAGGCCTGGCGGGAGCAGACTCCGTCACCACGGCGTACGCATCACCACGGCGTCTGGCTGCGCACATCAGCCATGTCTGGCTCAAGGCCGAAGACAAGGCAGTCCAGCAAAAGCTCATGCCCGTTTCCGTGGGTCTGGACGCCGCAGGCCATGCGACCCCCGCATTGTTGAAAAAACTGCAGGTCTTGGGTGCTGATTTGACAGACCCGGCTGCCGCTGTGGCAGCACTCAAGCGCGTACCCGACGGCAAGACAGAGGCCTTGTACTATGACAGCCTGGTCACCGGCGCCACGCTCGACACCGGTTTGCAGAAAGCACTGGAAGAAGCCATTGCCAAGTTGCCGATTCCCAAAGTCATGAGCTACCAGCTGGAGCGGGATTGCGCCCTGCCGGGTTGGAGCAGCGTGAATTTCGTGCGCCCCGCGCACGGGCTGGTCGCTCTGCATGGCAAGGCTGTGGTCCCGGTCAAGGTGCTGGGTCTCACCGCGGGCCACACCACACAAGGCCACCGCTTTGAGGCTGCGTTGTCACCCGTCATGTTTCTGGATGCCGACAGCTACGCAGGCACATTACGCACGGATGGCGCTGTCATCGCGTCGTTTGCCGAACGCAAGGCCGAGATTGCGCGCCAGCTCCTGGCTGCCGCCGCAAAGGTGGGCGGTGGCTGCAAGCCGATTGACGACGACGCGCTGCTGGATGAAGTCACCGCTTTAGTCGAACGCCCCAATGTACTGGTCTGCCAGTTCGAGAAAGAGTTTCTCGATGTGCCACAGGAGTGCCTGATCCTGACCATGAAGGCCAACCAGAAGTATTTTCCGCTACTCGATGCCGCCAACAAGTTGACCCATCAGTTCCTGGTGGTCAGCAACATCACGCCGAAAGACGCGAGCTTGGTGATCGGTGGTAACGAGCGCGTGGTACGTCCCCGTCTGGCCGACGCCAAGTTCTTTTTTGACCAGGACCGCAAGAAGACGCTGGCTTCGCGCGTGGACGGATTGGCCAAGGTGGTTTACCACAACAAGCTCGGAACGCAAGGCGAGCGTGCCCAGCGCGTGGCTGACATAGCAGCCCTCATCGTCGAACAGCTGCGCCATGCCACAGTGCCCTACACCGCGCATGCCAAGGACGAACTCGATGTGCTGGCCAGCAAAGTGCAGCAGGCCGCCACACTGGCCAAGACCGACTTGCTGACCGACATGGTGGGGGAGTTTCCGGAACTGCAAGGCATCATGGGAGGCTACTACGCCCGCCACGATGGCCTTCGCGACGGCGTGGCCATTGCTATCGAAGACCACTACAAACCGCGCTTTGCCGGTGACGCGCTGCCGCGCAACCACACCGGCAGCGTAGTGGCTCTGGCCGACAAGCTGGAGACCCTGGTCGGCATGTTCGGCATCGGAAACCTGCCCACCGGTGACAAGGACCCGTTCGCCCTGCGCCGCCATGCGTTGGGCGTGATCCGCATCCTGATGGAAGCCGATTTTTCGCTGAATCTGGACACCATCCTGGCCAATGCCGCCAAGGCCTTTGGCTCCATGCTGGAGCTGTGGTCCGACAAGGAGCAGGCGGACTTTGCCGCCCACCAGCCCAAGCTGCAGGACTTCATCTACGACCGTCTGGCCGGCTCCCTGCGCGAGCAGGGCTACAGCGCGCAAGAGGTCGATGCCGTGCTGGCACTGCGCCCGCAACGCCTGGGCGACGTGCCCAAGCGACTGGCCGCCGTGCGCGCCTTTGCAGCGCTTCCCGAGGCGCAAGCCCTGGCCGCCGCCAACAAACGCATCAGCAACATCCTGAAAAAGGCGCAGGAGGTTGATGCCCATGTGAGCGCAGTGCTGTTGCAGGAAGCTGCAGAGATTGCGCTGTATGCGGCGATGCAGGCGTGCGTGCCCAAAGCCAACACCTCGTTTGAAGCCGGTGACTACACCGCATCCTTGCAAACCCTGGCTGCGCTGCGCGAGCCGGTCGACGCATTCTTCGACGGCGTGATGGTCAATGCGGAGCAGATGGACCTGCGCCTGAACCGCCAGGGCCTGCTCAAGAGTCTGCACGACGCCATGAACCGCGTGGCCGATTTGTCCAGATTGGCCAGCTAATATGAAACTCGTCATTGTCGACCGCGACGGCACGATCAACGAAGACAGTGCCGACTACGTCAAATCGCCGTCAGAGTGGCAGCCGCTGCCGGGCGCGCTGGAGGCCATTGCGCGGTTGAACCACGCGGGTTGGCATGTGGTCGTCGCCACCAACCAGTCGGGTCTGGGGCGTGGCCTGTTTGATGTGGCATCGCTCAACGCCATGCACGCCAAGATGCACACCATGCTGGCGGCCGTTGGGGGGCGCATTGACGCAGTCTTCTATTGCCCGCATGCACCGGACGAGCGATGCCACTGCCGCAAGCCCGAACCCGGCCTGTTCGAGCAGATCGGCGAGCGCTATGGTATGGATTTGCGTGGCGTTCCGGCCGTGGGCGATGCGCCACGTGATCTGGTGGCGGCCGTCGCAGCAGGGTGCGAGCCGCATCTGGTGCTGACCGGCAAAGCCGCCGGCTACCGGGGTCGCGCCTTGCCCGATGGCTACCCTGCGGACACCATGGTGCACCAGGACCTGGCGGCCTTTGCCGACTACATCGTTGGACTGAGTGTCCGGCCATCACAACCGGCCGATCTCTAGAGCTACTATTTTTATAGCGCTATATTGAACAAATACGAGGGCTGCAGGCCTTTTTCATTAGTTATGTCCTTTGTCCGTTCGGTCTTGCACATGGTGTGGATGACGCTCACCGTCATCCCCTACACCTTGGCCATTGTGCTCGGGGCCCTGCTGGGTATGGGGCGTGCCCGGCGTTATCGCATCGCTGCCGCTTGGCTGGGTCTGAGCAGTCTGGCCAGCGCGCGTGCCATCCTCGGCATAGAGACGCGCATCACCGGCATGGAGAACCTGCCAGTGGGCGAGAAGACGCCCGCCGTGCTGCTGGTCAAGCACCAGTCCACCTTCGAGACCTTTTTGATGCCAGCCATCATGCCGCACCCGCTGGCCTATGTGTTCAAAAAGGAGCTGCTCTACGTGCCGTTCTTTGGCTGGTCCATTGGCCTGCTCGACATGATTCACATTGACCGCAGCCTGCGCACACAGGCCTTCAAAAAGGTCGTCGCCCAGGGCAAGGAGCGCCTTGCGCAAGGCATCTGGATCATCATGTTCCCTGAGGGCACGCGTATCGCGCGTGGGCAAAAAGGGGTTTATGAGACCAGCGGAACCCGCCTGGCGGTGCAGACCGGCGCGCCGGTCATTCCCATTGCAGTCACGTCGGCCAAGTGCTGGCCGCGCAAGGCCTTCATCAAGACACCGGGTATTGTGGATGTGTCCATCGGCAAGCCCATTCCCAGCATCGGGCGCCACCACAAGGAGCTGATGCAGGAAGTCGAGGACTGGATCGAGGCCGAGATGCGCCGCCTGGACCCTGAGGCCTACCGCTAGTGGCGAGGGCACCCGCTGTGAATACCCTGCGCAGCTTTTTTCAATATACCTTGGATCTGTTTGACGCCCCATCCCTCGTGGATAGGCAATCTTCTGCTCCTGAAAACATAGCGCCTGTAGTGACCCCGGGCGTCAACCACACGCAGGCTCAACCGTTGGGGCAGGCGATTGTTCCTGCGGGCTTTACCCATCCCCGTGCCAACCGCGAGTTGCGGCTTGGCAATGCGATGGTGGGATATCTGTTTCAGCGCGCCAAACGTCGCACCATTGGTTTTGTCGTCGGCCCCGATGGGTTGGTGGTGCGGGCACCCAAGTGGACGCCGGTGTTGGAAGTGGAAGCCGCCCTGCGCGAAAAGTCTCTGTGGATCACCCGCAAGCTGGACGAGTCGCGCGAGCGCCAGCAGCGCCAGCACGAGGCGCGTATTGAGTGGTGTGATGGTGTGGTGCTGCCCCTGTTCGGCGAGCCCATGCGGGTGTCGTTGGACCCCGAACATGCCTTTGGCGCCGTTGGCGCACAGCTGGACCCGATAGCTCCGCCCGACGGCCTTGAGGCCCTGGAGAACACCATGCGCCGGCTGCGAGTTGGTCTGCCCACCACCGCGACACCCGAGCAGATCCGCGACGCCGTGCAGGCCTGGTTGATGCGCCAGGCGCGCGAGCACTTCAAAGAACGGTTGGACCACTTCGCGCCCCTGCTGCAGGTGCAGTGGCGCAAGCTCAGTTTGAGTTCGGCCGGCACCCGCTGGGGCAGTGCCCGCATCGACGGCGCCATCCGACTGAACTGGCGTCTGATCCATTTTCGCCCGACCGTTATCGACTACGTGGTTGCACACGAACTCAGCCACCTGCGCGTCATGGACCACAGCGCCCGCTTCTGGGACACGGTGCGCACCGTGGTACCCGACTACGCCGAACTGCGCGGACAACTCAAGGACGATGCGATCCCGAAATGGTGAACGCGTGCAAGTGATGCACGCGTTCCATCAGCTATTGCAGCTGCCCAACTCAGAAGTTATAGCGAATTCCGAATCCCAGCGCGCTGGGGCTGTCGCCAAGTTTGCCAACCACCGGGAAGTCATCTGCTGCCGCAAAGCTTGCCTTGGCCTTTGCGCTGTTGTTGATCTTCGCGTAGTAGGTGTACAGCGTAACTGCCTTGTCCACAGCGTAATCCAGCTCCAGCGCGGTCATGTCCAAGCCATCGTTGGCAGCGCTGGAGGATTCACCTGAGGCGCCATAGCTGGCCTTGAGAACGGTGGCCCCCATCTTGTACGCGACGGACGCCATCCAGTTGCTGGTCTTCTTGCCCGAGTTGTTGTCCAAGGTGCTGAACGCCAATCCGGTGGTCAGGTCACCCATCTTGACACCGACTGTTGCCTTGTTGGCCGCCATGGCACCGCCGGTGGCTGTGAATTTGTCTTGGGACTGGGTCGCAAGGCCAAGATTCCATGTGCCATTGTTGAACTCTACCGATGCGCCGTACATGGTCTTGTTGGTGGTAGCCGTCTGCGCTTCGTCAGGCGAATACGCAAGCTTTGCAACGATGTTGCTGAACTTGGGGCTGCTGTACAGCACTACATTGGTCTTGCGTGTATGGACGTTGTCCATCACGGCGTTGCCCACTGCCGCGCGGGAGCCCTTGCCGTGAATGATCACCTCCATGGCTTCGCCTTCGCCCCACAGCAGATTGGCAGTGCCTTCCAGGGACTTCAGTGGCATGTCGTGCGTGCCCATGATCAGCGTTCCCATGCTGGAGCTCTTGAGACCGACGAAGCTGTTGCGACTGGCCAGTGTCTTGCTTTGTGCCGTGTTGTCAGGTGCGAAACCAGTCTCGACCTGGAAGATGCCACTCAGACTGTCGTTGAACTTGCGTTCACCCCTGAAGCCAAAGCGTGACGAGAAATTCTGTAGCGCAGTGCGGCCCAGTTGACCGTCGTTGTTGCTTTCCAGGGCCAGATCGACACGGCCATAAATGGAGAAGTCCGCAGGCATGGCAACTGAAGTCTGGGCCAGGGTCACGGAAGGTGCTGACAAGCCGACCAGCGCCAGCAATACAGCAGCTGGCAGTGTCTTTTGTGAAAATGAGATGTGCATTATTTTCTTTCGATGAAGTGTTGACGCCTGTTGCGCAAACGCGTGCAACAGGGCTCCTGAACGATAGGCCGCAAATGTGTCATGGCTTTGACATCGATGGTCAACGCACCTGATTTGAAAATAAATGTTACGGCGTGACGTAGTTACAACGTCATCGTTTTGAAACATACGATTGCTCGGATGTTCCTGCGTAAGGTGGCCGTCATGCCTTTGACATTTGAATCCACTACGATCCCTTCTCCTTTCACTGAAACACACATACCTGCTATGTCAATTCGCATCGTGGCAATCGCGCTTATCGCGCTGAATCTTGTGGCCTGTACATCCATTTCGCCACGGATCAATGAGAATTTTTCGTTCGGACTCTGGGGCGACATGCCATACAAGAAGGCTGGTGACGATCCCAAACTGCCGGCTGTTTTGAAGAGTATCAATGCGTCGGACATTGCCTTTTCAATCTACGACGGCGACATCAAGGACGGCAGTTCCAAGTGCACCGATGAGGTGTACACGCAAGCACTCACCATGTTCAACTCCATGGCAAAGCCAGTGGTGTATGTCCCGGGCGACAACGAGTGGACGGACTGCCACCGCCTGAATAACGGCGGCTACGATGGGCTGGAGCGACTCGCACACCTTCGCAAGGTCATGTACCCCAGTCTGAACAGCTTGGGAATGTCCACGATGCCACTGGAGCACCAGGGCAAGGCTGCGGGAGACAAGTTCATCGAAAACGTTCGCTTCAAACAAGGGCCCGTTATGTTTGCCGGGTTCAATGTGCCCGGCAGCAACAACAATCTTGTGCAAAGCGCCAAGGAGTGTTCGAACAAGAGCGCACGTACCGCCGCGCAATGCGATGCCTCCAATGCCGAATTCCTGGAGCGCGATGCGGCCAATGTGCAGTGGTTGGCGCAGACCTTTGAGGCGGCTCGCGCCAGCAAGATGCGTGGCATTGTTCTGGTGATTCAGGCAGATCCAGGTTTTGATTTACCGGAGACCGAGGAGGTCGATGAAAGTCTGGCCCCCAATGTCAGCGGGTACCGAAACTTCATTGAGCAGATTGTCAAGCAGACTGAAAAATTCGATGGACAGGTCATGCTGGTGCACGGGGACACCCACTTCTTCAAGATGGATAAACCGCTCTACAGTCCGACCCGCGTATTGCCCAATCTTGTCAGGGTGCAGACTTTTGGCAGCCCTTTGTTGCACTGGGTCAAGGTGAGCGTTGACACCCAGTCGGATGGAGTTTTTATCGTGCAGCCAGTCATCGTCAAGCAGCCTTGACGATCAATCTGCAATAAACAACCCAAGGTTGCACAGGGGCAGCCCAACAGTTGTCGGGGCCAAAAAATTTCGGGAGCGGGTTGGATGACGCATGCGTGGCTTCACGCGAAGCCATGAGTTTGTCTCCACATCTTAGGGACCCCTTTTTACAAAAGAGGGGTCCCGTTTTTTCGTGTGCCTATGCGCATGAGATACTCGTTGCGCAACGCATGGAGGTCCCGCTATGGAAGCTATGAAGTGGTTGGCGATCGCCGTCTTGTCTCTGACTGGGGCCTATTTCGGCCATAAACTGACAGGCAGCTGGACCGGCGCAGCTGCAGCTGGCGTGGGCGTCGCCCTGATCTTGAGTATGCTTGTCAACGGTCAGTGGACCATAGCAGGTATCTCCTTTCTTGTTGGTGTGTATCTGGTGTTCACTGCTCTGGGCGAGGGGCCGAGCCGCGCTGACAAGGCGGCCATTGAAACGCAGGGTGTGCCAGGGGGCATCGTTCAGGATGCCAAGCGTGCGCTGTTGGGCTTGTTGCCCAAGTCCGACACCGTCGCATCGGCACCGCATCAGGACACACAAACCAATATTCCCCAACCCGTTGCGCGCAGTGATGGTGGCAAACCGATCAAGGACTGCGCGGAATGCCCCCAATTGGTGGTCATTCCTGCAGGCCATTTCCTCATGGGCAGTGACCCCAAAAAGAGCAACCCACAGGAGACCATTGATCCACGCGAAGGGCCGCTCCACCGGGTTGCGGTACGCAGCTTCGCGGCCGGGCGCTATGCGGTGACAAAGGGGGAGTTTGCGGCCTTTGTGCGGGCAACCCAATACAAGACCGAAGCGGAAACGTCGGGCGGATGCTTTGCATGGGCTGCCAATCGCTGGGAGAGCAACCACAGTTTCAACTGGCAACAGCTGGGGTTTGCGCAAGGTGACGACCATCCGGTGGTGTGCATCAGCTGGAACGATGCTCAGGCTTATGTCAGATGGCTGAGTCAGGTCAGTCACCATAGCTTCCGATTACTGAGCGAGGCGGAGCGGGAGTATGCAACCCGCGCTGGCAGTACGGGTACGTTTTGGTGGGGTGAAAGCCTGTCCGCCGAACATGCCAATTTCGATCGCACTGCGCCGGACTACCGGGGCAGTCGACGTGGCGAAGGGCCCCATGCGACGGTCCCAGTCAACAGTTTTTTCGCCAATGCGTTTGGCCTTTACAACGTGCATGGCAATGTGTGGGAGTGGGTGCAGGATTGCCAGCACGACTCCTATGCCGGCGCACCTGCAGACGGCAGTCCGTGGGTGGCCAAGTGCAGTGCAGACAAGCGCATTCTGCGTGGCGGCGCATGGGTTGGGGACCCTGCAGGTTTGCGCGCCGCCAGCCGCAACTGGTTTACACCCGACTTTCGCTTTGACGCCAGTGGATTTCGCGTGGCCCGCAATGTGAGCAAGTAGAACTAGCTGACCAAGCCAAACCGGAAGACGCCCTGCGCATCGACCGTGCGCTGCAAGCTGCCGTTAAACCACAGGGCATGCAAGTGGGCCACCGCCTCACCCATGGCAAACGTCGTCTGGTGCATATCCATGGGGCGCTTGAACATCACCGGCAGAATGTCGGCGGCACTACAGGGGCGCGCGGTGCAGGCCTCCAGTACCTCGGCCAGGCGTTCGCGGTGGTGGTCGTGCAGTTGTTCGATGCGGGTGTGCAGGCCGGTAAAGGGCTTGCCGTGGGAGGGCAGTACCAGCGTGTCTTCGGGCAGCGCGCGAAACTTGTCGATGGAGTCGAGAAACAGTGCCAGCGCGTTGGACTCGGGCTCCTGCTCGTAGACGCTGACGTTGGTGGAGATGCGCGGCAGCATCATATCGCCGCCAATCAATACGTTCAGTTCAGCACAGTAGAGTGCCATGTGCTCGGGCGCGTGCCCGTAGCCGCTGATGCATCGCCATTCCCTTCCCCCAATGCTCAAAACGCCACCGTCCATCAAGCGCCGGTACTGTGGCGGCACCGACGGTACAAGCGACGGGAAGTAGCCCGTGCGGCCCTTGATCTGCTCCATGGCCTCAGGGCTGTTCAGGCCGTGGGATGCAAAGAACTCTGCCGCGCGGTCTCCGCCAAAGCCGGTCGGACCCAGGCAGCCCATGCGCGCCACGTTGTAGTCGGTGGCGCTGATCCATAACCGCACGTTCCAGCGCTCGCACAGCCAGTGCGCCAGACCGATGTGGTCGGGGTGCATGTGCGTAACGATGACGCGCAGAATGGGCAGGCCTTCGAGTTCATGGGCGAAGATCGATTCCCACTGCGCCTTGGCCTCGTCCCGGTGTATGCAGCAGTCGACGATGCTCCAGCCTTCGACACCGTCTATGCAGTCGCGCAGCAGCCACAGATTGATGTGGTTCAGTGCAAAGGGCAGCGACATGCGAATCCACTTCACACCGGGTGCCACTGCCAGCGTGCCGCCACTGGGCGCCAGGCTGTCTCCCAGCGGGTAGTGGAGCTGCGTTTCCAAGTCGTTCATGGGCGGATCTTTTTATTACATAATTGACGTTTACGTAAACGTCAACAAAAATGGGCATTCTAGGCGGGGTCTTTTAAAGGCACTGTCTCCGTTGTTCACCCCAAACATGAGCATCACCTACAGCATTGGCGATCTGGCCCGCGAGTTTGACCTGACGACCCGCGCGATCCGCTTTTACGAAGACCTGGGGCTGCTGGAACCCCAGCGCTGCGGCCCCGGCGGGCGTTCGCGCGTCTACAGCGGACGCGACCGCACGCGGCTCAAGCTCACGTTGCGCGCCAAGCGCCTGGGCCTGTCACTGACCGAGGCGAAGGAAATCATCCAGATGTACGACAGCCCGCGTGACACGGGTGCGCAGCTGAAGAAGTTTCTCGATGTGCTGGCGGCGCACCGCAAGCAGCTGGAGTCGCAGATGACCGATTTGCAGGCCAATCTGGACGAGCTCAAGACCCACGAAAAAGAAGCGCGGGCCCTGCTGGCCAAGACCGTCAAGCCGGTAAGAGCAGCAAGGGCTACCAAGACCGCTAAAGCCTGATCCAGCGCCTTTTCCACATAGACCGTATCACCCACCATTGCAATAACGAGGAGACCTCCATGAACAACCTGCCCGGCCTGAACTTCCAACTCGGTGAAGACATTGATGCCCTGCGCGACGCGGTGCGCGAATTCGCCCAAGCCGAGATCGCACCCCGCGCGGCCGAGATCGACAAGAACGACCAGTTCCCAATGGACCTGTGGCAGAAGATGGGGAGCTTGGGCGTGCTCGGCATCACCGTGGGCGAGGAATACGGCGGCGCCAACATGGGCTACCTGGCCCACATGATCGCCATGGAAGAAATCTCGCGCGCCAGCGCCTCGGTCGGCCTGTCCTACGGCGCGCACAGCAACCTGTGTGTCAACCAGATCAAGCGAAACGGCACCGACGCACAGCGCGCCAAATACCTGCCCAAGCTGATCAGTGGTGAGCACGTGGGTGCGTTGGCCATGAGCGAACCTGGTGCTGGCTCCGACGTGCTCTCCATGAAGCTCAAGGCCGAGGACAAGGGTGGCTACTACCTGCTCAACGGCAACAAAATGTGGATCACCAATGGGCCAGACGCCGACACGCTGGTGGTTTACGCCAAGAGCGAGCCCGAGCTGGGTGCGCGCGGAGTCACCGCCTTCCTGATCGAAAAAGGCATGCCCGGCTTCAGCATCGCGCAAAAACTCGACAAGCTGGGCATGCGCGGCAGCCATACCGGCGAACTGGTGTTCAACAATGTCGAAGTACCGCACGCCAACGTGCTGGGTAATGTGAACGGCGGAGCCAAGGTGCTGATGAGCGGCCTGGACTACGAGCGCGCGGTGCTGACCGGAGGCCCCTTGGGCATCATGCAGGCGGTGATGGACAACGTCATCCCCTACATCCACGACCGCAAGCAGTTCGGCCAAAGCATCGGCGAATTCCAGCTCATCCAGGGCAAGGTCGCCGATATGTACACCGTGTTGCAGGCCGGGCGCGCCTTTGCCTACACCGTAGCCAAAAACCTGGACCTGTTGGGCGTGGAGCATGTGCGCCAAGTGCGCAAGGACTGCGCGTCCGTGATTTTGTGGACGGCCGAAAAGGCGACCTGGATGGCCGGCGAGGGCGTGCAGATCTTCGGTGGCAATGGCTACATCAACGAATACCCGCTGGGCCGCCTGTGGCGCGACGCCAAACTGTACGAAATTGGGGCAGGAACCAGCGAGATTCGCCGCATGCTGATTGGACGGGAGCTGTTCGCTGAGACAATGTAGGGTGTAGCCCACACCCTGTCCTTTGTTGATGAAATTCGCCCCCACCCACGCACTGACCACACTTCTCCACGGCACACTGCGCGGCCTGCTGCGCGCCTGGGTGCTGATCGTGCCTTTGGTGGTGGCGCTGTCCCTGATACGGCTGGGGCAGTTGGCCTATTTCTGGCCCACCGGGTACCAGGTCTCCACGACCGATCTGACCAGTGTGGTGGTGCAGGGCTTCCGGTTCGACCTGAAGGTCAGTGCCGTAGCCGGTTTTCTGCTGTTGTTGGTTCTGCCCTGGGTGTCGGGCAAGGTGCAGGGGCGCATCGCGGCGGGCGTAGCATTTCTTTACGTCATGCTGTCCCTGGTCAATCTGCATTACTTCGGTTTTTACAAGACGCCGATTGATTCGCTGGTGTTTGGCCTGGTGGAGGACGACACGGTTGCGGTGTTGCAAACCATATGGCGCGACTTTCCGGTGATCTGGACCCTGCTGCTGGCGGCTGTGTTGACGGTTGCATCGGTGGCGCTGCACCGTTCCCTGGTGGCGCGTCTCAAACCGGATGCCGTGCTGCAGACGCACCATGCTGCCGTCAAACTGGTGCTGGTCATTGTCGTGTTCTTTGCGTTGCTCTTCGCCGGCAAGGGCACGATCCGCGAGATGGCGCTACAGCGCCAGCACCTCACGGTCACCACCTCGCAGTTCCTCAACGACATGGTGCCCAACGGCCCCATCGCCCTGAAATACGCCTGGGACAGCCGGGGCCAGTCGCAAAACCTGCAGAATCCTTTGGCGGGGCTCAAGGCCATGGGTTTCGATTCGCCACTGGCAGCCGCCGAAGTGCTGGGCCTGCCGCATGGCAGCGAGGCCGAAGTGAAGGCCGCGCTTTCTGCACATGAAGCATTGCCTGCTGGCACGCCCAAGAAGAACCTGGTGTTCTTCCTGATGGAGTCGTGGAGCGCCGAGCCCATGCTGTACCAGGGCCCCAAATTCGACGTGCTGGGCCGCCTGGCGCCCACGCTGGAGAAGGCCTGCCATTTCAACAACTTCGACTCGGCCCATGCCGGCACGCACCCGTCATTGGAGGCGATTCTGTTTTCCACGCCGATCACCCCCCTGACACTGGGTGATGTCGGCCGCAAGCCCATTCCCTGGGCCATTCCCAAAGTGATCAAGGATGCGGGCTACCAGACGCTGTTTGTCACCTCGGCCCGCTCCGGCTGGCGCGACCTGAACCGCGTGCTGGCGGTGCAGGGTTTTGACGAGGTGGTGGACGCCAACACGCTCAAGGAGCAATACCCCGACGCCAATCTCGGTATCTGGGGCGTGTGGGACAGTTACGTCTTCAAGTATCTGAATAAGCGCCTGGCAGCCCAACCGGCGGACAAGCCCATCTTTGTGTTCGTGCTGACCAGTACCAACCACCCGCCCTACGACCTGCCAGCCGATTACCAGCGCGTGCCACGCGACATGGCGCAATGGAAGGGCGAGACCACGTCCGACACGCTGATGCTGAACCTGGACTCCTACCACTATGCCGCCGACCTTCTGGGCGGCTTTGTGCAGGATGTGCAAAACGGTCCGCTCAAGGCCAACACCATTGTTGCTGCCACCGGGGATCACAACGTGCGCTCCTTTGGCATGTACGCCGAGGCGCCGCGGCGCTACCTGCAGCGCCAGGTGCCCTTCGTGATCTGGGGCGACGCTCTGGGCGGCCAACAATGTGGCCCGCAGCAGGCCTTGCCGGCCAGCCACCGCGATATGTTCAGCACCTTGCTGCCGCTGGTGGGCGTCAATGGCCCCTACATCAACGCCGGGCGCAACCTGCTGCGCACGCCAGAGGCCTCGCCGCTGGATGCGCCGCGTATCCTGTTCTTCACCGGCGAGGCGCGCAATGCGCAGGGCCTTTGGCAACTGGGCAACCAGAATTCCTTTGCCTGCAGTTCGGCACCCACCGTTGGTACCAAACCGGTCGGCGGCGATTGCCAATTCAACGCGTTGGACGACCAGCAAGAGCGTGCCCGCTATGGCCTGCTCGACTGGAACGTGCGTATATCTCTCAAAAAATAAGGCTCTCCATGTCAACCAAACTCAGCGATCTCTTTGCCCACAACCGTGCCTGGGCCGCCACCATGGAAGCCGAGCGCCCAGGCTTCTTCACCAATCTGAAGGCACAACAAAAGCCCCGCTACATGTGGATCGGCTGCTCCGACAGCCGCGTGCCCGCCAACCAGATCACGGGGCTGGAGCCCGGCGAAGTGTTCGTGCACCGCAACGTGGCCAATGTGGTGGTGCATTCGGACCTGAACGCACTGTCGACGATCCAGTTTGCCGTGGAGCGCCTGCAGGTAGCGCACGTGATGGTGGTCGGTCACTACGGCTGTTCAGGCGTGCAGGCAGCGCTGGAAGGCGCGCGCATTGGTCTGGCAGACAACTGGCTGCGTCACATTCAGGATGTGCGCGACCGCCACCGCGATGTGCTGGAGCTGATTCCCGAGCATGGTCGTGCCGACGCGCTGTGCGAGTTGAACGTGATCGAGCAGGTGGTCAATGTGGCGCAGACCACGGTGCTCAAGGATGCCTGGGCGCGCGGGCAGGACGTGACGCTGCATGGCTGGGTCTATGGTCTGCACGACGGCCTGCTGCAGGATCTGCACATGACGGTGGGCGGCACGGATGATTTGGATGCGCTGTACCGCCAGGCGTTGTCGGGCGTGCGCCTGATCCCCCGTCACTGAGTAGTTGTATGCCAAATAGGCCTCTAGCCCTCGTGAATATTGACTAAATAGCTATCAATATAGTAGCAATATGTTTCCGGCCCGCCTAGACTCATCGATTGCCTACGACATCGCCAAAGCGATGATGGATGGCTTCAACCGCCACTACCAGCTCTTTCGCACCGAGTCGGCCCGTGCCAAACACCGGTTTGAAACGGCAGACTGGCATGGCCAGCAGCGGGCCCAGCGCGAGCGTATTGAGTTCTACGACTTGCGGGTCAAGGAATGCTCCCGCCGGCTGGAGCGCGAGTTCAAGGCAGGCGACCAGTCCATGGACATCTGGCAGCAAATCAAGCTGCACTACATCGGTCTGCTGGTCAACCACCACCAGCCCGAGCTGGCGGAGACCTTCTTCAACTCGGTCACCACCAAGATCCTGCACCGCAGCTATTTTCAGAACGACTTCATCTTCGTGCGCCCGGCGGTCAGCACCGAGTACATCGAGAACTACGAGTCGGACAAGAAGCCCACTTACCGCGCCTACTACCCCTCGCGCGACTCCATGGCAAGCGTGCTGGTGCAGATGGTGAAAGACTTTGACCTGCAGCGCCCCTTTGACAACCTGGAGCACTATTGCGGCCTCGTTCAGGAAGCAATGATGAGCCGCCTGGGTGATGCCAAGCTGCGCGCCAACTTCCAGATCCAGGTGCTCACCGGCCTGTTCTTTCGCAACAAGGGCTGCTACATCGTCGGCAAGCTGATCAACGGTTTCAATGAGTTTCCATTTGCGCTGCCCATCCTGCACACCAAGGCACCGGCTGCGGTGCGCACTCTTGACGACAGAAATGCAGCTGGTGACGCAGCAGAAGACACGCACGCCCAGCGGTCCCGGCTGGTGATTGACGCAGCATTGTTTGGGGAAGACGACCTGCTGATGCTGTTCAGCTTTGCGCGCGCCTACTTCATGGTGGACATGGAGATTCCGTCGGCCTACGTGCAGTTTTTGCGCAGCATGATGCCGCGCAAGCCGCGCAACGAAATCTACAACGCGCTGGGTCTGGCCAAGCAGGGCAAGACATTGTTTTACCGCGACCTGCTGGCCCACCAGCGCCACAGCACCGACCAATTCCGCATCGCGCCCGGCATCAAGGGCATGGTGATGCTGGTGTTCGATCTGCCCAGCTTTCCCTATGTGTTCAAGGTCATCAAGGACTACTTCCCGCCGCAAAAGGAAACCACGCGCGAGCAGATCATGGGCAAGTATCTGCTGGTGAAGCAGCACGACCGCGTGGGCCGCATGGCTGACACACTGGAGTACAGCGAGGTGGGTTTTCCGCGTGACCGGTTTACCGATGAGCTGATTGCCGAGATCGAGAAGTTTGCCCCCAGCCAGCTGGAAATCAGCGACCGCGATGGCGACGGAAAGATCGAAGTCATCATCAAGCACGTCTACATCGAGCGGCGCATGATCCCGCTCAACATCTACCTGCAGGAAGCCTTTGACGCCGGTGGTGCCAATGCCGCCGACACCAGCCCGGCAGCCGTGCGCGCCCGCGAGCAGATCGAGCGTGGCGTGGTCGAGTACGGCAACGCCATCAAGGACCTGGTGGCCGCCAACATCTTCCCCGGCGACATGCTGTGGAAGAACTTCGGCATCACCCGCCACGGCAAGGTCGTGTTCTACGACTATGACGAGATCGAATACATCACCGACTGCAAGTTCCGCGCAATACCTGCGCCGCGCAATGAGGAAGAAGAGATGTCCGGCGAGGTCTGGTACAGCGTGGGCCCGCACGACGTATTTCCCGAAACCTTCGGCCCCTTCCTGCTGGGCAATCCGGCGGTGCGCGCCATCTTCATGAAGCACCACGCGGATTTGCTGGAGGCATCGTTCTGGCAAGCGCACAAAGACCGCATTCTGGCCGGGCACGTGCATGACGTGTTTCCGTATGACAAGGAGAAGCGGTTCAGGGGGCCACTGCCCCAAACTCTGCTGATGATGCTGATAGGGTCACCGCATAATTCGCTACATAATTTGTAGCAAACTACCTATATTCCACGAGGGCTACAGCCTAATTTTGCTGTGAAAATCAGAAAAATCACTACAACATACCCATATTGGGTATAGATGACCGGCTTTCTTGTTGCCGACCCCGTTGTTTGCCAGCATTTTTATGTGAGGTGCTCTGGCATTGGATTGTGTAGTGCCCCTTGAACTTTGCTGTTTGATGGATTTGCCTGCATTCGGGGAAGTCAGTTACAGACGCATTGCGGGTCTACGCGTTTGCGATCTGCCCGCTCGATACCAGTCATTGGCAGCTGGGGATCGACTGGCAGGTTTGTGGCCAGCGCATCATCAGAGCGAGCACCCGCCATGGGCTGATTGCTGCCTTCGGCTAGGTAAAACTGGCTACTCTAGAGCAGTCGTTCACATACCTTCACTAAAGCCTGTACTGATAGAGCTCCGAAGTTCAGACGTATTCACGTTTTTGGCAACGCTACTGCACAAAGGCTAGTCCTTCTTTATTCGGTCAGACAGTTTCTTCCTGATGACATCAAAAGCACCCCATAACCCAGCAGAAAGTAGCCCAATGATTGCAGCTTTTGCCCAATCGATGCCTTGGTCACTACTTGGAGACGACTCCGCTGCAATTGACTTCTCATCCTGAGGGTTTGCAGCAAGAATGGAATCAGCCCACTGCCTTGAGGCACTTCTGGTCCAACTCAATGAGTCTTGCTCACCGTATGCTTGCAAGACAAGCAATTTTCCTCGCACATGCAGATATGTTGTTGTCGCAGCTACTGTGTTATCAGTTAACTTCCCATCGGCATCTGTAACAGTGTAAATATTTAGCGCAGAGGTCGCGAAACTTCGTTCAGAATCGTCGTGAGGTGGATACGCAGTTAATTGCCGCATACCTAACTTTAGGCTTGCGCCTGACTGACCGGACATGCGCTTGCTTTGCTTCTCCATTTCGTCAGCGATCGCTTTTTGAACCTGCTTGGCCAACTGCTCACTTTGTGTCTTCAAGAGTGTTTTCAATTCTGAAAATTCACTATTGCGTACAGTTTTCCCAACGGCGTTCCGAATGGTTGTCACTACCAATCTGCGATTCATATCAGGAATCTCATTTCTCAACGCTATTGCAATTTCAGCGTCTTGAATAAAAGTCAAGAAATGAACAGTGGAATCTGGCCAATTTTTTGTCTGAAAGTCATAGATAGCGGTCAACTTTGGAGTGATGGCAGCAAAGCCTACCGGATTTGGAATCTCCAAAGTCTCTCTATCGAACTCAATTGGTGCCGCACGAATCGTTGTCGAAACCGCCAGCATTACGACGGTAGCAAGCAGCAACCTGATGGCGTGACCTAGCCCTTTCCTCGCAAGCAAGTTCTCTTTCCGAAAATTGAGATTTGCAGCTGCAAATCCTGATTGAACTTCTTCCATTGTGTGCACCCTTTCTTTCATGTTAACCACAATGGTTAGAAGTATTTAGTGCGGATTTCCACATGCCCACTGCACTCAAACTACATTGACAAAAAGCGGTCGTTTCTGAGCGATTCGTTACGCGGCAAGCGCGAGGTTCACTAATGCCCTCTGCCAGCGACACGCTGGACTGCCCGTTAACCGCCGTTGGTGAGGGTCGGCTTACTCCCCTTGCCCAACCTACGATGACCCCTGGTGGTTGCCAGCCAAGCGTCTACGGACGTCGTACCGGCAGCTTAGGATTTGACTCCACCACCCCATTTAAAACGGGTTCTTGACGATCTGCATTGGGCAGCGCCTGCAGCACCGTATCCGCGTTGACGGTCTGCCGTGCAGCCTGCTTGATGGTCATCTCGGCAACAGGTTTTCGGCATACAACTGGCCGGGGGTGAATGAAGTTAAACATATGCTGGCGTAGCTGTGGGCGGTCGCTGTGCAATCAAGACCGCGCACAATCCACCTGTTTGAACTCCAGCCGCAAGCCACTTCCCATGAACACCCCCATTGACCTCCGCTCCGACACCGTAACGCGCCCCACCACCGCCATGCGTGCTGCGATGGCCGCAGCGGAAGTCGGCGACGACCAGTATGGCGAAGACCCCAGCACCAACCGTCTGCAGGCCCGCGTGGCCGAGATGCTGGGCAAGGAGGCCGCGCTGTGGTTGCCGAGCGGCACCATGGCCAACCAGGTGGCCTTGCGCACCTTGACGCGGCCGGGGGACGAGGTCGTGACCTCGGTTGAATCGCACGCCGCGTGGCACGAGGCGGGCGGCGCGGCCGCCAACGCAGGGGTGCAGATTCATGAGATTGGGCAACGCGGAGTCTTCACCGCGGACGAGTTACGTGCGGCGACCAAGCCGCGCAACTTTGCGATCTTTCCGACGACGACCCTGGTCGAGGTCGAGAACACGCACAACCGGGCCGGTGGCGTGGTCGTGCCCCAGGATGAGGTGCTGCGCATCTGTGCCGTGGCGCGGGAGCTGGGGCTGGCAACCTTTCTGGACGGGGCGCGCTTGTGGAACGCCAGCGCCGCCAGTGGTGTTGCGCTGGACGCGCTGTCCGCGCCTTTTGACCTGGTGGCTGTAGCTTTCAGCAAGGGGCTGGGTGCACCGGGTGGGTCGCTGTTGGCCGGGTCCAAGGCGTTGATAGCAGCGGCGCACCGGCACCGCCTGCGCATGGGTGGTGCCATGCGGCAGAACGGCATCTTCAGCGCCGCTGCGCTGCATGCACTGGATCACCATTTGTCGCGCCTGCCCGAGGACCATGCCAATGCCTACGCGTTTGCCGAGCGACTTTGCACAGCCGCGCCGGTTGAGCTGGATCTGGCCACGGTCCAGACGAACATCGTGGTCTTCCATCTGCCGGCGACCATGCGGCTGGACGCGCCGTCCTTGAGCGCGCGGGCACGGGAGCTGGGCGTGCTGGTCAATGCCTTTGGCCCCCGCACGGTGCGTGCGGTGACGCATTTGGACGTCAGCCGCGCGCAGTGTGAACGCGCTGCGGACGTGCTGGCCGAGTTGCTTGCAAATTAGCCGCTGCGCCGGGCCGCCCCACGCAAGGCTGCGCCCCCTCGGGGGGCGGCGACGCACACGCAGTGGGGGAGCGTGGGGGCTAAGTGCCAACAACGTGCAGGAGTAGCCACGCCGGGAGGCCCAGGTAGAGCAGGGCAAGTGCTGCGCGCTCAAGCCACCGCCGCAGTTCGACCGCTTGCGCTGGGCGCAGCAGCACGGCCAGCAGTGTGCCACCTTCGATGGCCGTGCGCAGGGCTGCGGCGGTCAGCACCACACCGATGGCCCATGCGGCCCACCACAGCGAGAAGGTCGTGAGGTAAGCCTTCAGACCGAAGGTGTAGTACTCGCCAAAACTGCTGCCATAGGCAATGTGCTGGTGCAGCCGAAACGCCGGAAGCGCCAGCACCAGGGGGAACAGGACGAACTTGGCCAGTGGGTGGTCCAGCCGCCCACGGCGGACCGCCAGTCGGGCCTTTGCATACATCGTCTCCCGTGAGCGGCTGCTGTCTGGCGGCTCTGGGGGGCCACCGGCCGCAGCCAGTGCGCGCGCCAATGCTGTCGGGTTGACCAGTGCAATCCCGTAGTGCCAGCGCTCGCCGGAGGTTAGCCGTAGCGAGGCGCCGGGGCCAGGAAGCGGCACACGCCAGGGCGTGATGGCGGCGATGTCTGTCAGTGCTAGTTCGAGGCGCCGCGCGCCACGCGTTAGCACCAGCACACCGTTTTCGATGGAGGCACGCGCGGCAAAGGCCATCAGCACACACCACGCGGCAGCTTCGGGGGCCAGGAAAAAACCCGTGAACAGGCGCATCTGGGCCAGCGTGTTGCCCCGCAGCGAGTCGTTGGACAGTATTGCGATGCCTATCACTAGCAGACTGCCGCGCGCAAAGGCGCGCAACAACCCCGCGGCAAGGCGGGCGGCGGGCGGCAAGATGGAGACGTTCGCGGGAAAGGCCATGGCCGTGTCCCGTTCCGGCTCCGACTGCGCGCCGCGCGTGCGCGATGCAGGGAATACCGTCACCACCGCCAGCAGCGCGAGGAACGCCATCCCGAAAGGGCCAACCCAATCGCCCCAGGCCACCATCAGCGTGCGCGGCGCTGGCCCCACCGGCAGGTCACCGATCACCAAGGTGCGTTCGCCCATACGCGCCCCGGCGACTACGGTGCCCGTAGGGTCTATCACGCCGCTGTAGCCGTTGGTGGTGACGCGGAACTGCGGCAAGCGGGTTTCGATGCTGCGAAACGCGGCCACCGCCTGGTGCAGCTGCGCGCCATGCGGGTAGTCGGTGAACCAGGAGTCGTTCGACATCGTCAGGATGGCTTGCGCCCCTTGTCGGGCACCATCGATGGCGAGCTGGGTGTCCACGTCGTCCAGGCAGATCAGGGCTTGCACCGGGATCTCGCGGCCGTCAGCCAGGCGCAGTGGGAACACGCGTGCGCCGTCGCCGGCCTTCCAGGTGCCGGTCCACGGCAGCCAGCTGCGAAGCGTTGGCCCGTCCAGCCAGGCGGGCACAAACTCGGTCAGCGGAAAGAGACGCGTCTTGCGGTAAAAGCCCAGGAGGCCGGCGCCGGGCACCACAAACGCGGCTGCGTTGTATTCGCCGGCCGCGTCGCGGTCGTAGGTGCCGAACACGAACGGCACCCCGGCGGATTGAACGATGCCCAGGATGTCGCGGTCGAGTTCGGCCCCCGCTGCGCTCTTGGGATGGCCAAAGGTGGTGGGGTAGGCCGTCTCGGACCACAGCACGGCATCCGCGTGCTGGCGCACCACCGCGTCGTAGCTCATGGCGAAGTGCGTGTCCAGCACCTCGCGCACCACGGCCAATGCGCCCCTGGTCTGTCGTTGGCGTTCATAGTCCACGATGTTGGACTGGACCAGTCCCATGCGCAGCAGCTTGCCGTCGGGGGCGGGCCTGGCCGCGAGCGCGACGAGGCCATAGCCCGCCAGCAGCAGTGGCACCAGCGCAGCCAGGGCCAAAGGCCTGGCCATTGCGCGGGCGCCGTCGCGCCGCCGTGCCATCGCAAACGCCACGCCTTCATTCGCCAGCAGCAGCAGGATGGTCAGACCCGCCGCACCGCCTACATCTGCCCCCTGGCGCAGCAGGCGCGATGGATACAGCCCGTGGCCCAGTGTGTCGCCCAGCAGCTTGGGCACCAACCATTCCGTTGCAACCCAGGCGCTAGCGCCCGCCAGTGCGCACAGCACGGGGCCCAACCGGCGCCGGGCCACGTGACGCACCACCGCGAAGACCAGAAACTGCGGCTGGAACAGCGGCGCTGCCAGCAGCAGGATGATCAGGCCGGTGGCCCCGCCGACCTGTGTGTAGTGGCCGATGGCGATCCCGAACCAGGCAAATGCTGCCGCCGTGAAGGCAACCGACATGGCGTAGGCACCCAGCAGTGCGCCCGTTAACGTCCGGCTCGCGTCCAGCGTGCGCAGCCACGGCGCGAGGAACACGAAGCCCAGCAGCCAGCCTGCGCCGCCCTGCGCGTACAGGGCTGACAGGGCCGCACTGGCTGCGATGCCTGCCAGCACGCGCAGAACAACGGAGCGGGGCAGGGGTGCTGCGTCGCTCAAGACCCAGGGCCTGCCGATGCGATAGGCGCGGGAATCACAATGCGCCGTATGGCCAGCCCGGGCGGGGCCAGCTCGGGCGGCACCACGCGATCCTTGGGAATCTTGACAGGGCCGTTGGGCGTGTCAAAGAACTCGCGATCGGGCGCGAACATCAGGATGGCCTCGATGCGCTGGCCATCATCGGTTGCCTGGTGGTGGCGCACATAGCCTGGCGGCAGCACAAAATCTTCGGGGACCGCCAGGCCGATCATCGGCGGGCGGGTGCCGGGTGGCGAGAAGGCACCCAGACCGGTCTCGATGCCGGCCTGGTGCAGTCGGGTGATCACTTCGTTCATTGTTGGCTTCTCGCCGGGGTTGACGTAGCTGGACAGGTCAGGCGTCGGGTCACCGTTGACGGTACGTTCCTGCGGAGCGATTTGCACGATCCGAAGGCCAGTCGCGGCACCCGACGCCGCGGTGGAGGCCGACCCTTCCGGAACCGCTGCGGGTACGGGGGCCAGCAAAGGTACTGGCGTTGCCGTGGCGGCGGGAGCGTCCGGGGGCGAGGAGGGCGACATCACCAGATAGGTGAGCCCACCCGCCGCAATGCCGGCCGCAAGAGCGATGTAGCCCAGGGAGGGTCGCCACGCGTGCCCGTCTTCAGGCGGAGGATTGGGCCCACGGCGTCGTCGCGGCTCCATGGGGTGGCGTGCTCCTGACCGTCAGGGAGCGGACGGGTTGGACGTCGACACCGCCCAGCCCATGCGCTCATGTCCGTACTGGTTCCAGATCGGGCTCTTGCCACCGGTGAACGAGGTGTAGCGCGCTGCGCCCGAGCCGGTGGTGCCGCCAAACAGGCCGGCGGTGACCGTGCCGCCGGTATAGGTCGGGTGGGTGTCGTCCGACTGGATGTAGTCGTAGCTGCTGCTGGCCGACACGAAGTGCGCGTTGGCATCGCGTATCGTTGGCTTCAGGGTGCTGGTGATGCGGGTCAGGTAGCTGGCCTCGCTCTCGCCGGAGACATAGCGCAGGCCATTGGTGTCGATGATGCCGTCGCCATTGCTGTCGTAGTCGGCACCCATGTACTCGGCGAAGTTGTCCGTGCACTGGAAGCCCTTTTGCCGCGCGTATTCGCACATCCAGTAGTTCATGGTGGCCAGCTTGGGCAGGAAGGTGGTGCGCAGGTTCACCGTGGCGCCGGTCGAGGCGTCCTTGCAGCTGCTTTGCACATTGTCGGCGTTGTAGCCGGGGTAGTGCAGGTTCGAGATGATCTTCACCTTGACACCCGCATAGGCGTTGGCGTTGATGTAATCCATGGCCGCCGCCACATAGGTCTTGCAATTGTTCACGCCGGCGTTCATGCCGCTGTAATCACACGTTCCTGTCTGCTTCTTGAAAGCGGTGCGCGCTTGGAGTCCATCGTTGCCGCACATCTCGAAGGTCACCGCGCGGGTCGAGCTGGCCTGCATGTATGACTTTTCAGCCACGATCTTGTTGTTGTAGATGTCTGAGGCCACCGCGCCGGACTTGGTGCGGCGCACGCTCTCGATGTCGCTGTTCCACAAGGCCGACAGATATTCCGCATCCACGGTGGGTGCCGAGTATTTTGCGGCGTTGGTGGTAGAGCCGTTGTAGCCGGCGTAGATGGAATCACCATAGGCGACCACACGGTACTTCGTCGTGGTGCCCGCTCGGTCAATCGTCCAGGATACGTTCTGATTCAAGGTACTGGCCGCCGCCTCTGAACCGAAGGCCAGTGCCGCGAGGGCTGGCAACAACATGCGAAATGCGATACGGAATCGGGTATTCATGCAATGTCTCCAATAGGTGAGTTTTAGACCGAAAGGTGGCGCAGTATTGCACCTTCGGTGAACTCGCGAACCGCGTGGAAACCCTTGCCCGCGTTCCGTTTGCCGCGGCGGATGAAGGTGCCGCAGCAGACGTTCAGGGGCAGGCGGTCTGCTGGGCGCTTGCAAGGGCGGGCACGATCTGACCTAGTGTGCGCTGGCCCTGGACGATGGGGGTGCTGGGGACCAGGGCCTGTTTGGTGTCCGGGGTTTGGAGCGCTGCATCAAAGCCGTTGATCGTCATGCAGGCCAGTGCCGTGCGGTCAGCGTCCGAAATTTTGGCCAGCATGCCTTGCGCATTGCGCTGGCTTCGGTCAAAGGCGTTTTGGTCGCGGGCCCCCTGCTGGGCCAGCAGGAAGGCGCCGTAGGCCAGGCGAGTATTGGCTGGCTGGCTAACGCCGTCTCGCAACAAAACGCCCAAGGCGTTTAACCCTTCCAAATTGCCCAGACTCCAGGCCGCCGCAAACCAGCGGTAGGCCAGCGCATAGTCTCTGGATGCAGGGTCTGCGGTCAGATACGACAGGCCCATCGCGTGGGCCGCAGTGCCCTCGCCATGCTCGGCCAGGCGTGTATAGAGTGTGCGCATCATCGTCTGGTCGCCCCGTTCGCGGGCCGCACTCGCAGCCTCCAGGCTGGCGAACGGTTGAAATGGCACGTTTTCCTGGAACTGCGTGTTGATCTGGGGTGGCACCGCGTAGTCGGCGGCCTCGCGCACCGCGCGCAGCGTTTTACCGAATTCCGCAAACTGCGCGTAGCCCTTGTTGTTGCCCACATTTTGTATGTCGAACGCGGGCGCACTGTAGGCGCGCAACGCATTGGCGCAGCCCTCGGCGGAGGGGGGCTGGCGGTGGAAATGGGTTTTGGCGTTGGCAATGATTCCGCTGGACAGAGTCTTCAAAAGGGCACCGGACTCGCGCTGGTATTGCTCTGCGCTGATCGTTTTGGCATGGGCCAGGTATTGGTCCAACCATACCCGCGTGCTGACGATGTCGCCCTTGTTGCGGTCAAACCAGGTCCTGGCAATGGAGTCCACGCGCGCTGACTCGGTTGGCATCAAGGTACCGCACTCCGCACGCAGCATCTGCAGGGTCAGTTCCTGGGTTTGTACAAAGGTGGCCGCGGCGTTGCGGCGTTCAATCTCGGCGGGGGCCAGAGCGCTCACGGGCGCCGCGCCCAGTTGGAAACCTGTGACCAGAAGTAGAACTCCGGTCAGGAGCTGGCGTGGGCGCATGCGGGGATTCGTTTTTGGCATGGGCGCAGTTTATCGCGGCGCTGGAGGCTTTCTGTCACAATTGACGTTTACGTAAACGTCAACTCTTTACAATCTCAGTCCATCACTGTTAAGGAGAAACCAGCATGTCGGATTCCATCGTTATCGTCGGCGCAGCCCGTACCCCCATGGGGGCCTTTCAGGGCGACTTTTCCAGCCTTGCGGCGCATGATCTGGGTGGCGCGGCCATCAAGGCGGCGGTGGAGCGCGCCGGTATTTCTCCTGACTTGGTGACCGAGGTTTTGTTTGGCAACTGCCTGATGGCGGGCCAGGGCCAAGCGCCAGCGCGCCAGGCGGGTTTCAAGGGCGGCCTGCCCAAGAGTGCGGGTGCGGTCACGCTGTCCAAGATGTGTGGCTCGGCCATGCGCGCGGCCATGTTCGCCAACGACATGCTGATCGCCGGTAGCCACGAGGTGCTGGTGGCCGGTGGCATGGAGAGCATGACCAACGCGCCCTACCTGCTGCCCAAGGCGCGTGGTGGCTACCGCATTGGCCATGACCGCATTTTTGACCACATGATGCTCGACGGCCTGGAAGACGCCTACGAAGCCGGTCGCTCGATGGGCACCTTTGGCGAAGACTGCGCCACCAAATACAGCTTCACCCGTGCCGAGCAGGATGCCTTTGCCACGGCCAGCGTGCAGCGCGCCAAGGCCGCCACCGAGTCCGGTGCATTTGCCGCCGAGATAACACCGGTCACGGTCAAGGGCCGTGGTGGCGAGGTGGTTGTGTCGATCGACGAAGGTCCTGGCAAGGTCAAGCTGGACAAGATTTCCACGCTGAAACCCGCGTTCAAGAAAGACGGCACGATCACCGCCGCCAGCAGTTCCAGCATCAATGACGGCGCGGCCGCACTGGTGATGATGAAGGCCTCCACCGCGGCCAAGCTGGGCTGCAAGCCGCTGGCCCGCATCGTGGCGCACGCCACCCATGCGCAGGAACCCGAGTGGTTTGCCACCGCACCGGTGGGCGCTACCCAAAAGGTGTTGGCCAAGGCCGGCTGGGCCGTGGGCGATGTGGATCTGTGGGAAGTGAACGAAGCCTTTGCCGTTGTGCCCATGGCGCTGATGAAAGAGCTGGGTGTGCCGCACGACAAGGTCAATGTGAACGGCGGCGCCTGCGCACTGGGTCACCCGATTGGCGCGTCCGGCGCGCGCATCATGGTCACGCTGATGTATGCGCTGCAGGCCCGTGGGCTCAAGAAAGGTCTGGCTACGTTGTGCATTGGCGGCGGCGAGGCGACCGCAGTGGCGCTGGAAATGCTATAAAGTTTGTAGCTATACACGCATATTTCACGAGGGCTGGAGACCAAATTGATACTTACCCAAGACCAGGAAATGGTGCGTGACGCGGTGCGCGCGTTTGCACAAGCCGAACTGTGGCCGCATGCCGCCCGGTGGGACAAGGAACACCACTTCCCCAAAGACGCGCACCAGGGGCTGGCCGCGCTGGGTGCCTACGGAATCTGCGTGCCAGAAGACTTGGGCGGCGCCGGGCTGGACTACCTGACGCTGGCCCTTGTGCTGGAAGAGATCGCCGCCGGCGACGGTGGCACCAGCACGGTGATCAGCGTGACCAACTGCCCGGTCAACGCCATCTTGATGAAATTCGGTAACGCGCAGCAGAAGACGCAGTGGCTGGAGCCGCTGGCGCAGGGCCAGATGCTGGGTGCCTTCTGCCTGACCGAGCCGCATGTGGGCAGCGACGCATCCAGCCTGCGCACCACGGCGGTGCTGGAAGGCGATGAATATGTGATCAATGGCGTCAAGCAGTTCATTACCAGCGGCAAGAACGGCGATGTGGCTATCGTCATTGCCGTGACCGACAAGGGCGCGGGCAAAAAGGGCATGAGCGCTTTCCTGGTGCCGACCAACGCACCGGGCTATGTGGTGGCGCGCATCGAGGACAAGCTGGGTCAGCACAGCAGCGACACGGCGCAGATCAACTTTGACAACTGCCGCATCCCGGCCGAAAACCTGATTGGCAAAGAGGGCGAGGGCTATGGCATCGCTCTGGGCGGGCTGGAAGGTGGACGCATCGGTATTGCCGCGCAGAGCGTGGGTATGGCACGCAGTGCGCTGGAAGTGGCGGTGGCCTATTCCAAGGATCGCCAGAGTTTTGGCACGGCCATCTTCAACCACCAGGCCGTGGGTTTCCGTCTGGCCGAATGCGCCACCCAGATGGAGGCGGCCCGCCAGCTGATCTGGCACGCGGCTTCTCTGCGCGATGCGGGCCGGCCGTGTTTGAAAGAGGCCGCGATGGCTAAGCTATTTGCGAGCGAGATGGCTGAAAAGGTGTGCAGCGCCGCCATCCAGACCCTCGGTGGTTATGGCTACGTGAGCGACTTTCCACTGGAGCGCATCTACCGCGATGTGCGCGTCTGCCAGATTTACGAAGGCACCAGCGACGTGCAGAAGATCATCATCCAGCGCTCGCTGGCGGGCTAAAAAGGGGGCGCTGCGGCGCCCTTTCTACTGCTGGTTGAACTCGATTTCCACCTGTGCCGTGCGCGCCGTGCGAATGGGGGTGAAGCGCCATTTGGACACCGCTTCCATCGCGGGCTTGCCCAGCCTTCGGTTAGAGGCACTCACGATACTCGTGCCAGAGACACTACCGTCGGGTTGCACGGTAAAGGCCAGCAATACTTTGCCCTGTGAGACGGTGTTGCGCAGCTCACGCGGGAATTCGGGCTCCACTTGCTGGACCAGCGTGAGCTCTTCGGGCTCCTCGACGGCCGGTGCCTGCGCGACCACCGCGGCGGTTGCTTCCACTTGGGTATCTGCCCGCGCCGCGCTCGCCGACTGTGTCGGTGCCGCAGCTTCAGTGGCGACCAAGCTGCTCGCGGCCACCGGTGCGCCTTCGGCCGGGGCTGGTTCAGTGCTTGCAGGCGCTGCTACGGCCTGGGCGTCTGGCCTGCGTGGCGCCTGTGCCGCGGTGTCTGACTTGGGTTTCACTTTGGTCGGGTCGGCCGTAGCTTTGGGCGGCTTGTCGGCAAACAGTTTGATAAAGCGGTACACGTTGTCCGCCTGGCGTTGGGATCGCTCCATGCCCGTCGGGGCTGACGCGCTCTGGGCTGGTGCAGGTGCTTGTTGCGCATGCACAGGCAGGGTGAGGCTCACGCAGACTAGGACAACATGGAAGGAGAGGGATACGGCACCAACGAAGGGGGGTGGGTTGAACAACACGGGTCCTGTTCTGGAAAAATGGCGAATTGCGCAGGGTGCGTCTCATTGCGCGAGGTAGTATCAAGTCAAACTTGCACGGAAACCATGGGGCTTACCCCGATTACAGGAGAGCAATAAACATGCCGATTACGAAATCATCCCGCGACCTGGTCGACGAAGCCATGGAAGAGATTCGCACTTACACCGTGGCCGAAGTCTTGACCCGCTTGGAGGACCCCAAGACCCAGCTGGTGGATATTCGCGACATCCGTGAGCTGGCCCACGGCACCGTGGTGGGGGCATTTCATGCGCCGCGCGGCATGCTGGAGTTTTGGGTGGACCCGGCATCGCCCTATTACAAGCCTGTGTTTGGCGACGAGACCAAGGAGTACATCCTGTTCTGTGGCGCGGGCTGGCGCAGTGCGCTGACTGCCAAGACCCTTCAGGAGATGGGCATGACCAATGTGGCTCATATCGATGGCGGTTACACCGAGTGGGTCAAGCAGGGCGCCCCGACCGAAACGCTGGAAGCCCAAAAGGCCAGACGCGCCGCTAAGTCCTAGTTTCTCCGCCGGGGGCGGTCGACACCGCTCGCAGGCAAAAGGCCTGGATGGCTGCAATCAAAGCGTCCGGCGCCAATTCCGGCTTGTCGGGTGTGGGCCAGGACAGTGGCCCCACCATAGATTCTGCAATGACGCCCACCAGTGCCGCAGCGCTCACACTGGGCGGCTGGTCCGCAAATTCCCCGCTCGCAATGCCCTGCGCCACCAGTTCGACAAACACGTTGGCATAGGCGTGGCGGTAGAGCAGGCGTTGTGCGTCCACCAGGGCGTCAACTGGTTCGGCAATCAGTGCAAAGGCCAGGCGCGGGTTGCGCAGCGCCCGCAGTGCAAAGGCTTCCACCGCGTGTAGCAGACGCTCGCTGGGGCTGCCCATGCCCAGGGCGGTCACGCGCACCACAGCGACTTCGCGTTCGGTGGCAATGCGGAACACTTCGGCACAGAGTTGTGCCTTGGACTCAAAATGTTTGTAGACCGCACCCGTGGCAATTCCGGCCTCGGCCGCCACTGCCAGCATGGTCAGCGCGCCGAAGCCACCGCGGCTCACCAGCGCCAGCGCCGCGTCCAACAGCTTCTGCCGGATTTCCGCCTTGCGTGCCAAGGTTTTTTCGGTGGGGCGGTATGCCATCGGTTCTGCTGCCTGATTGAGGGTTTTTGAAGAAGCGCCACTGTAGCGTAGTGGCAGTTTAAATAAATTGAACTAACATTCATAGTTTGAAATTCGCCAGAACCATGCCGACAGTTACTCTGTTGCCAAAGGAGTCCTCCATGCTGCAAACCGCCACCCCAGTCACCGCACCTGTCGTCAAACATGGGCATCTGGCCGAGACCCATGTCGTGGAGAACCAGCCGCCGCCCCTACGCGACTACAACGTCTATGCGCAGGATGTAGCCTTGGCGGAGGCCGTGGCGCGCGAGGGCGCGGCATGGGCCGCGCCACAGTTGCAGGCGTTTGGCGCGTTGACCGGCAGCCGCGAGGTGATCGAACTGGGCTTCCAGGCCAATGACAACAAGCCCGTGCTCTACACGCACGACAACTACGGCCACCGGATTGACGAGGTGCGCTTTCACCCGGCCTACCATCGGTTGATGCAGATCTCCATGGAGCACGGTCTGCATGCGTCGCACTGGCGCAAGCCCGGGCCTGGTGCGCACGTGGCGCGTGCCGCCATGTCGTACCTGCAGGGCCAGGTGGATGCGGCGCACGGTTGCCCGGTGACCATGACGTCTGCTGTGGTGCCCGCCCTGTTGGAACAACCCGAATTGGCTGCGCATTGGTTGCCAAAAATCACCGCGCTGGAATACGACCACCGCAACGTTCCGATGGAGCAAAAGTCTGCCATCACCGTGGGCATGGCCATGACCGAAAAGCAGGGCGGCTCCGATGTGCGGACCAACACGCTGCGGGCGACGGCGCTGGGGCCCGAGGGCCCGGGGCGGATGTATGAGCTCGTCGGACACAAATACTTTGTGTCGGCACCCATGAGTGACGCCTTTCTGGTGCTGGCGCAAGCGCCCGGTGGCCTGTCCTGTTTCTGGCTGCCACGCTGGCGTGCGGACGGCAGCAAGAACCCGCTGCAAATTCAGCGCCTGAAAAACAAGATGGGCAACGTGGCCAACGCTTCGTGCGAGACCGAGCTGCGCGGTGCCACGGCGCACATGGTGGGTGGCGAAGACCGCGGTGTTGCGACCATTTTGAAGATGGTCACCATGACGCGCTTCGATTGCATGGTTGGGTCGAGTGCCGGCATGCGCCAGGCCGTGGCCCAGGCCCTGCACCACTGCAACTACCGGTTCGCCTTTGGCAAACGCCTGGCCGAGCTGCCCTTGATGCAAAACGTGCTGGCCGATCTGGTCATTGAGAGTGAGGCGGCGCTGGCCATGACCCTGCGCATCGCCCGGGCACTGGACGTGGGGAATGCCAGCGAGCACGAAAAAATGCTGGTGCGCGTTGGCACCGCGGTCGGCAAATACTGGATCTGCAAACGCACCCCGGCACACGCCTATGAGGCCATGGAGTGCATTGGCGGCAGTGGCGTGATGGAAGACTGCATCATGCCCCGCCTGTTCCGCGAGTCGCCGGTGAACTCCATCTGGGAAGGCAGCGGCAACGTACAGTGCCTGGACATGCTGCGTGCCATGGGCCGAAACCCGGGATCGGTGGACGCCTACATGGACGAAGTCCAAGCCGCAGCCGGCACCGACCGCCGATTGGACCAGTATGTGGCCCGTCTGGGCGCCGAGCTGGTAGACCCGTCTGCCATCGAATACCGGGCACGCGGTGTCGTGGAAAAAATGGCGCTGGCCCTGCAGGGCTCGCTCTTGGTGCGCTTTGGCAATCCGGCTGTGGCCGATGCATTCTGCGCGTCCCGCCTGTCCGAGCACAGCAGCGGCCTGACCTTTGGCAACCTGCCGCGCGGCGTGGATTGCGCGGCCATCATTGCGCGGGCTACGCCGAGGGTGTAAGGGACTCCATCTACTACATCGACGTTGAGGAGGGCGCCCACTGGAACACGCAGTCTGTGTGACTGGAAATGGCCATTTCCAATCGTTCGACGCTGGGTGCAAGCTCCTGATATTTTTGAACGGTCCATTGCTGGCACATGTCTTTTCTGTCGGCTATGGTTTGTATACACATCGCTTCCGTCATGGCATATTTGTTGTCAGTGCACGCTCTGGTGAGTTTTTCATTCAGAGCTGAAAAAACGCTGCCATCGATTTCGCTGATTTTGGGCTTGTCACCCCCAGTCACCTTTGTGGACCAAATGTTGTTGACGAATTCATCTATCTGAGACCTGTTGTGTTGAAACCTGTGGTAACCCCAGATGCTGAAAACAATGACCACAACCGTTGCAGCAATTCTCTTCATCGTTCTAGCGTCTGCCCATCTGGGCGATACCGTGTTGTGTCTGTGCGTCGTAGGCCACTTGTCGACTGCGTAGTTGTAACCATGCGTCGCTTTCCTGCCGCTTCATCCAACGGTCCAACTCGTCGCATGGCTTCGGTCCTATGCCGGACAGCTTTTCGCGCAAAAAGACAGTGAATTCCCGTGCAATGGCCCGGTGCCCGTTTTCGTGAATGGTGATTGCATCGTAGAAGGAATTCCATTCCCTTCGCTCGTCGACCGTTGCGTTTGCATAGTGAGTCCACTGTGGCATGTGGTTGTTGTTCGTTACCGTGATCTTGGTTGCGCCGAGCTCGCAATTCCTTCCGGCGGCCTTGGTCACGTAGCTTATTGTGGGTGGGTGTGACAGGTTGTAGGCGGCCCAAACCTGTGCTCTGAGGATTGCATAGACGCCATCCATGGTTTGCGCATTCACAACGAAGTGGGACGTTGTCTCGACGAAGTCGATCGCTATAGTTGCCTTGGGGCTTGTGTCTTTGATGGTCGTTCCTTGACCATTCTGGCACGGGCTGTCAGTGAAAACGCCGTCCGCGCATTTGTATATTTCCGCCTGGCAAAGCGCGCAGGCCGACGCAGCGGCAGCGAGGAAAAACAATCTCTTCATGCGGAAAGTTTACCCGGCGCATCCAATGCACGAGAGGCATGGTGTTGCATGCAGGATCTTCTATTTTTTGATGGCTTTACGCAGTCCGAACAGATTTCGCGAGAATGTAAGACTGGTCTGGGTGACCACTTCTGCCCCGTTGCGGGCACTGCACAATTGTCCGCCGTCGACGCCCTCGCTGTCCGCTCAAGCTCCCGCCAACCACGCGCGCAACGCATCCGGTATCGGCAACGACTTCTGTTTGGGGAAATCAATCCACACCATGGTCTCGCCACCATTCGCATACAGGGTGTTGCTGTCGTCGGTGCGCAGCAGCTCGTGGTACATGTCGAACGATGACCGGCCCACGGCGCCCACGTAGCTCTTGATGATCACCTCGCCCGGGTGCTCCAACTGGCGAATGAAGTTGCAAAAAATGTTGGCAATGACAAAGCCTTCACCCAAGGCGTTGGTACCAAATCCCGCGCCCTGCATCAACTCGATGCGGGCCGTCTCCATGTAGCGCAGATAGACGGTGTTGTTTACATGCCCCATGGCATCCATGTCGCCCCAGCGAATGGGGGTGGTCATGGTGTGCACGAGGCGTTTGTTGTCGGGTACTTCCAGTTTCATGCTGCTGATTCCATTCTTCTCAATTTGGGCGGATGTCGGGCGCAGGGGTGGTGGGCACGCCCTGGTCTAGGGCAGCCTGGTGCTGGATCGCCATGGCACGCTGAAACGCAGGGCGCAGTTGCAGGCGCTGCCAATAGGCCGCCACCGCGGGCGGGAACTGCGCATCCAGGTTCAGGTGCCCGGCCAGCATCAGTGCATAACCCACCGCCACGTCAGCGGCGGTGAAGCGCCCTGCACACAAGAATTCGTTGCCCTGCAGGACTGCATCCACCGCACGCAGGCGGGCCAGAAACCAGCGGCTGTAGTCGTCGGCCACCTGGGGCTGTTTGCGCTCGGCGGGCTCGAAGTGGGTGTAGCGCAGGACCAGCGTCTGCGGGAAGGTGAGGGTGGCGTCGCTCATGTGCAGCCAGTTGAGGTAGGCGCCATAGGCGGGCTCGTCCAGGCCCACATCCAGCACACCGGGGCTGTGCCGCGCGGCCAGGTACTCGCAGATGGCGGCGGACTCGCTCATGCGCGTATCGCTGTCAATCAGCAAAGGCACAGTGCCCAATGGGTTCTCTTGCAAGAACTGCCGCGCCAGCCCCCGGGGAGGAAAAGGCAGCATCTTGAGTTGAAAGGGAAGGCCCAGTTCTTCCAATAGCCACAGGGGGCGGAAAGAGCGGGCGCTGACACAGTGGTAGAGGGTGATCATCTGGCCGAGTCTATCAACCCAGACTCAGTTCATTGAGCCCGCTGCGATGGCCAAAAGCTCATGCGGATTCAGCCATCGTGCTCGCGAAAGCTGATCTATGAATGGTTTGCGCCATTCCTTCCACGTGGGAAGCCTTTTCTGAGGCTTGGCGCCACCAAGCGCCGGGCTTGTTTGGGGCAGCTTGGCGCTTATCAAAAGAAGCGCATAGGTTACTCAGCACCTGATCTCGTGCCACGGATGGATTGCGTTGCACGGTCATTCGTGCACGCAACTGGTTGAACTCCTGATCTCGCCGTTGTTCATTGATCCTTTTGCGCTGCACCATTTGCAGCAGCAGTTGTCGGGCGCTGCCCGCCTGGTCGGACACCGGCAGCAATTCGGTCGGACGCAAAGTCAAACGGCCGAAGTCGTCAAAGTGCTGCTCAAGTCGGGCAATGATCGCTTTGGTAGGCATGTTCGGGCTTTGCACTGCTTTTGGTGCAAGCGAGTCGAGTTGTATATACAAGCAGTATTCTAAGTACCAAAAGAATACCAGTCAAGTGATTTGTGGTGCTATTTCGAAGCCCCCTCCTTGCTTGCGAAACGCGGCAGGCGACAACCCGGTCCAGCTTTTGAAGGCACGAATGAAACTCTTTTCGTTGCGAAAGCCCGCCGCCTCGGCCACCTGTTTGATGGGGCGCTCTGTGCGGTGCAGCAGTTCCACCGCCCGAGCCTGGCGCACTTCGTCTTTCAGTCCCTGCAGCGTGGCGCCTTCTTCCTTGAGCTGGCGGTGCAGTGTGCGCGGGGACACATGCAGAAGCGAAGCCAACGCCTCGGAGCTGTGGGATTGCTGGGCGTGGTTGACCAGGGCCTGGCGCACACGCTGCACCAGCAGGCGGTCGCGGCGGTACTGCAGCACGGTCAGGGGCAGGGCGTGCTTCAGCATTTGCTGCAAGGCTTTCTCATCGCGGCGCAGCGGCAGGTTCAGGTACTGCGCGTCAAAGTGGATGCTGGCGGGGCCACTGTCGAAGGTGGTTGGGCCAGAGAACAGCACGGCGTAGGCGCTCTGGTGTGGTGGCGGCGCAAACGGAAACTGCGCTCCCAGCAACGCAATCCGCGAATCGACCAGCCAGCACGCCAGGCCGTGGATGTTGCGCAGTACGGACACCAGACAGAACTCGCGAAAAGGTGTCGGGAGGCTGAGCGGTTGATGGTTTATCAACGCCGGGAAGCGGGGTGGCGGGGGCTTTTGCTGCGTGTCCCCCGCCCGCGTTGCGGTCTCCTCCTTTACCTCCGCAAAATCCCCCGCCACCCCGCTCCCCTCTGGGCCGTGTTCAAAATGCTCTGTGATGCGGATAGTCGCTACGTCGCCCGCCACCTCAAGCGACAGCGCAATGTCGGGCGCAATCAGCCCGTGGTGGCGGCACCAGCGGGAAATGGCTACCCCCAAGGTGGGTGCGCTGATGGAGGCGCGTGCCAGCATGCCGTAGCTGCCCCAGGGCAGACGTCGGCTAAACCAGCCCAGGGCTTCGTCGTCCAGCTCCTGCATGGCCGCGCCCGACAGCGTCTCCATTTGCCAGGCGGTGATGCGGGCGTCGGATTTTGCCAGAAGCTCTGGCGCAATCTGTGCCAGTTGGAGGGCCGCAGTCGGGTCCTGCCCATAGCGCCGGTAGGCGCTCACAATGGCGAGCGCAAAGGCCATGGGCGTAGCGGCAATGGGTAATTGGGTGGCCATGGCGCTAGTGTGCCAAAGTTTCCCCTCTGTGGCACGATTTGCAACCTCTGTGGCCTGTCACGCCAACCCAAACCCGCCGAAAATGCGGTTTGCCCTGAACCTTTTTCGCGGAAAGCCGTCATGCCCATTCTGGAAACCCAACTTAACGCCCGCTCGGCGGACTTCATTGCCAACGCAAACGCCATGCGCGCTCTGGTGGCTGACCTGAACGCGCAGACTGACAAGGCGGCGATGGGCGGTGGCAACGCTGCGCGCGCCAAGCACACCGCCCGTGGCAAGCTGCTGCCACGTGACCGCGTGCACAACCTGCTGGACGCGGGTACCCCGTTTTTGGAACTCTCCCCCCTGGCGGCCATGGGCATGTACCCGGACCGCGACGGTACCGACAGCGCGCCCTGCGCCGGGGTCATCGCCGGTATTGGCCGCGTGTCCGGCGTGGATTGCATGATTGTGTGTAACGACGCCACCGTGAAGGGCGGCACCTACTACCCCGTCACCGTCAAGAAGCATTTGCGTGCGCAGGAGATTGCCCAGCAGAACCGCCTACCCTGCATCTATCTGGTGGACTCGGGTGGTGCCAATCTGCCCAACCAGGACGAGGTCTTCCCCGACCGCGACCATTTCGGCCGCATCTTCTTCAACCAGGCGAACATGAGTGCCGAAGGCATTGCGCAGATCGCTGTGGTCATGGGCAGTTGCACGGCCGGCGGCGCCTATGTGCCCGCCATGAGTGACGAAACCATCATCGTCAAGAACCAGGGCACTATCTTTTTGGGCGGCCCACCCTTGGTGAAGGCGGCCACTGGTGAGGTGGTCACAGCCGAAGACCTGGGCGGAGGTGACGTGCACACGCGCCTAAGCGGCGTGGCGGACCACCTGGCACAGAACGATCTGCATGCGTTGTCCATTGCCCGCACCGCCGTGGCTAACCTTAATCAAAAAAAGGCTCTAACCCCCGCATTGAAAGCACCTGTCGCTCCTAAATTTGTAGCGGAAGAGTTGTACGGTGTGATCCCCACCGACACGCGCAAGCCGTTTGACGTACGCGAAATCATTGCCCGAATCGTCGACGGCAGCGAGTTCCATGAATTCAAACCCCGCTTCGGCACCACGCTGGTCACCGGCTTTGCCCACATCGAAGGCATGCCGGTGGGCATCATCGCCAACAACGGCATTCTGTTCAGCGAGTCGGCGCTGAAGGGCGCGCACTTTATCGAGCTGTGCTGCCAGCGCAAGATCCCGCTGGTGTTTCTGCAGAACATCACCGGCTTCATGGTTGGGCGCAAGTACGAAAACGAAGGTATCGCCCGCAACGGCGCCAAGATGGTCACAGCGGTTGCTACCGCCAATGTGCCCAAGTTCACCCTCATCATCGGCGGCAGCTTTGGCGCCGGCAACTACGGCATGTGCGGGCGCGCCTACTCACCCCGCTTTCTGTGGATGTGGCCCAACGCGCGCATCAGCGTCATGGGCGGCGAGCAGGCGGCCAGCGTGCTAGCCACGGTGCGCCGCGACGGCATCGAAGCCAAGGGTGGCGCCTGGACCAAGGAGGAGGAGGAAGCCTTCAAAGCACCTATCCGCCAGCAGTACGAAGTGCAGGGCCACCCCTACTACGCCACGGCCCGCCTGTGGGACGACGGCATCATCGACCCGGCCGACACGCGCCGGGTGTTGGCGCTGGGCCTGTCGGCCACGCTGAATGCGCCCATTCCAGATGTCAAGTTTGGCCTGTTCCGGATGTAATGAGGACCACCACCATGTTTACAAAAATTCTCATTGCCAACCGTGGCGAAATCGCTTGCCGGGTTGCCGCTACTGCCCGGCGCATGGCCGTCAAAACCGTTGCCGTCTATTCCGATGCCGATGCCGGTTCCAAGCACGTCGCCGCGTGTGACGAAGCCATCCACATTGGCGGCAGCGCACCCAAGGACAGCTACCTGCGCTGGGAAAAAATCATTGCAGCGGCACAGGCCACAGGCGCCCAGGCCATCCACCCGGGTTACGGATTCCTGAGCGAGAACGAAGAGTTCGCGCGTGCCTGCGCCACGGCGGGGCTGGTTTTTATCGGGCCACCCGCCTCGGCCATCAAGGCCATGGGCCTAAAGGCTGAATCCAAGCAGCTGATGGAAAAGGCCGGTGTGCCCCTGGTGCCCGGCTATCACGGCGCCAACCAGGACCCGGCGTTGCTGCAGGCCGAGGCAGACCGCATCGGCTACCCGGTGTTGATCAAGGCCAGCGCCGGCGGTGGTGGCAAGGGCATGCGTGCGGTGGACAAGGCCGAAGACTTTGCCGCTGCGCTGGCCAGTTGCAAACGCGAGGCCATCAACAGCTTTGGCGATGA
>CAINUX010000289.1 GCA_903853895.1 uncultured beta proteobacterium
CGCATGACGCTGGAAACGCCAGTAGAGTTTGCCCAGTGGCTGGGCCATGGGCAAAAGCTCGATGCCGAACGCCAGGTCAAGAAAGACGCCATCGAGCTGGATCGTGCGATCCGCTTCAAGAAGGTGCCCCGGCCACCCCGCAAAGACGCGAATGGCGACGAGCTTAGTGACTAAATGAGGCTATAGCCCCCCGTATTCATTGCGTAAGCAGCTACTAATTCAGGAGTGATTGGGCTACCGGCTGGCAGCAGAGAATTGCATAATACTGTATGTAAAAACAGTATAGCAAGACACCCAGCCCACGCTGGCACTGCCCCATGCCCGCCACCGCACGTTCAGCGCAAGCCCACTCGCATCCGGAGCAATCGGGTGCCAAGCCCAAGCTCTACGACCCACGCCACCCTGAGCGCGCGCTGCTGTACCAAACCATTGCCGAACACTTCGAGACTTGGCATGAACTCGCCAGCGCGGGTCAGTTCGACGGCCAGTGCGACCGCCACACCCCCAAGCCCTATGCCCGTCAAGCTTTCCGCAAATATCTGGAGTGCGGCACCTTTGCGCATGGTTTTGCGTAGGCCTGGTGTGATGACTGCGGCCACGACTACTTCGTGGCCTATTCCTGCAAAGGCCGTGGCGTCTGCCCCTCGTGCAACACACGGCGCATGGTGGAGAAGGCGGCGCACCTCACCGACCACGTCTTCCCCCGCCTGCCGGTGCGCCAGTAGTTGCTCTCCGTTCCAAAGCGGCTGCGCTACTTCATGCAGCGTGACGTGGCAACTTTGAACATGGTGCCGCGCATCTTCCTGCGGGTCATTGCGCAAGCACTGCAAAGCCACAGCCCAGGTGCGCAAACGGTGGACAAGGCCGCCCTGCACATTGGCGCTGTGGCGTTCATCCACCGCTTTGGCTCCAGCCTGCAGTGCACAAACTTAGGCCTGCCGAGCCTGTGCATCCGGTTTTTTATCAGTCATCGGAACGCTTCTGTTGAACTTGTAGCAAACTCTAGAATTGGTTTCACGCGTGATCCACCCCATTGGACTCACCTCACTGCTGAAGTGCAGTTTCGCGGACTGTGAAACACCGAGGCCAAAAAAAAGACCCGCAAATGCGGGTCTTTATGCTCAAGAAAATGGAATTGAGCAGTGCTTAGGATTTCCGGTTACGGCGAGCTGTAGCGGCCGCAGCCAGGGCCAAGCCCACAAGTGCTAGTGATGCGGGTTCTGGTGTCTCGTTTACCGGTGCACCATTAGCGGTAGCCGCGGCCAGGATGTAGGCGCCACCCATGCGAAACTCCTTAATGTCGGCGGTTTTCAACGAGATGCCGCGAAATTCAAAGGCATTGAAGGCCGCAGGCGTATTAATTGGTGCAACATTAGTCAGGTCATACGACTCCAGCAGAGTGCCTAGGCCGTCATAAGCGGCAATGGTTTGAGCCGCCCGTGAATCGGGGTAGTAATTCATGAACGCACCGAAGGACGATACTGCAACGTCAAATATGAATGACATATATCCGCTTGGGCCATCCAGGCCAGCATAAACCGCGTCCCCCCCGAAGCTTCCGTTCCCACCAAGGCCATAGCCTCCCTGGCCCAAGACTGAACCATCACCAGAGTTCGAGTTGTTAACGTGCGAAGTGAAAGTGATGCCGCCCGGGATGGGCTTCGGACCAAAGGTGAAGTTGTAATTGCCATTGGCGTAGGCGGTCAAATCCAGATCAGGGCCGGTATAGCCTACAGTACTTGTCATTAACGCAGCCTGGCTTGCAGCCGACCAAAACAGGCTTGCCACAACGAGGGCTTTGAGGACAGTCTTCTTAGACATAGTTAACGCTCCAAATGTTAGAAAAGTGCATGAGTTTGTCATCAAACCCTTCGCACCCATAACGGAAGCAAAATCCGTACCATACCTAGCTCTTCATTGGGAAATTCGCCTCATACGCGGTTTCAAAATGCCGCAGCTGTAAAGGAAATCGACACTCTCGTGTCGACTCTGTCCAGACCTGTCTCCCGCCATGTGAACAACCGATGTCCAAGCCCAGTGCGATATACAGTCAGACCCGATGAATGGCGAGCTGTTCTAACTTGCACGCGCCTGCAAGCGCCACAGAGAGGCCATTTCGAGCGCTCGTGCCCCGTGTAACGGGTCATCGGCATCGGCTGCCTCGCCATGCACCGGAGCCGTGTCGTGGCGACCCACCACTTGCAGGCCCGCTGCCTCGACTGCGGCGAGAAATTCAGCACGGGTGCGCAGACCCAGGTGCTCGCCCAGATCCGAAAGAATGAGCCAGCCCTCGCCACCGGGCTCCAGATGCGCAACGAGCCCATTGAGAAAGCCAGGCAACATAGCGCTGCCATCGCCGTACACCGCCCGTTCGATGGGGGAACCGGGGCGCGCCGGTATCCACGACGGGTTGTATACGATCAGGCGAGCCCGACCTGCCGGAAACAGGTCGGCCTGCAGCAACTGCACCGCTGAATCGACCTTCTCGGCCACCCCCAACCGTGTCAAGTTCTCCAGAGCACACGCCCGCGCTCTGGGGTCCAGCTCGGTCGCCACCACATGCGCCACACCATGACGCGCGAGTCCGGCCGCCAGCACACCCGTGCCGGTTCCGATGTCAAACGCGGTCCAGGTCTGTGCAGAGCCATCACGCTTGAAATGCTCGGGCAAAGTCTTCTTTGCAACCAGCGCCACGTACTCGCCGCGAACCGGCGAAAACACGCCGCAATGCGGGTGAATCCGGTTGTTCGGTGCCCCACCCAAGGACGGCACTTCTACGCCCTTCTTGCGCCACTCATGGGCACTGATCAGGCCCAACAACTCGCGTAGCGAGGCCACTGATGCACCTGTTGTGGCATCTGCCAAGCCCCAGGCTTGGCTGCAGGCAAGGCGTGCTGGATGCCCGCCTGCCGGGCTCCAGTGCCAACCCCATGCTGGCCCAGCTCACGGCTGGCAAACCTGCGCTCAAGGTGTTGAACAAGCAGGACCTGGCCGATCCCGTGCGTACGGCGCAGTGGCTGGAGCATTTCAATGCGCTTCCAGGTACCCGCGCGCTGGGGCTGGACGCGAGTATGGCGGCCCCGGCCAAGCTGTTGGTGAAGGCCTGCTTCGAGTTGGCACCCAACCGCGGCACCATGGTCAAGCCCATGCGGGTGCTGATTTGCGGCATACCCAACGTGGGCAAGTCCACGCTGATCAACACCTTGAAGGGCAAACGCTCGACGGCTACGGGCGACGAAGCCGGTGTTACCAAGATCGAGCAGCGCATCGTGCTGCAGGATGGCTTCTACCTGTTCGATACACCCGGCGTGCTGTGGCCGCGCATCATCGTGGCCAAGAGCGGCTACAACCTGGCCGCCAGCGGCGCCATTGGCCGCAATGCCTTTGACGAG
>CAINUX010000290.1 GCA_903853895.1 uncultured beta proteobacterium
CCACCGCTTCTTGTACTGTGAAGGCGGGGATGCCGCGAGGCACCGGCACACCGAATTGGCGCAAAAGTTCTTTGCCTTGGTATTCGTGAATTTTCATGACGTCTCTTTGGGAGCTGGACAATTTTCACCAAATTGCAACAAATGACTGTTGCAAAAGTGGCACTGGACACATCAACTGCGAAATGTATCATGTTGCAATGCACCAAACTTGTGTCTGGCTTACAGACCGGCTTTGGCCCCGATTCGCTTCTCCCTGTGGAGCCGCTGTGGCGGCGATGGCATGAAAAAAATATTTATTGATGGCGAGGCTGGCACCACCGGCCTGTTGATTCGGGAACGGCTGCAAACCATGGCTGGCGTGGACCTCATCAGCATCGCCCCGGCCCTGCGCAAAGACGCCAGCGCCAAGCAGGCGCTGATGGCCCAGGCCGATCTAGTCGTGCTCTGCCTACACGACGATGCCGCTATTGAATCAGTAGCAATGATTGACGCATTGACGAGAGCTAGTGGCGGAAAAGGCCCAAAGGTTATCGACGCATCCACGGCCCACCGCACGGCACCGGGCTGGGTCTATGGTTTTCCCGAACTGGCCGCCGGCCAACGCGAAGCCGTGGTTCAGGCCAGTCGTGTGGCAAACCCCGGTTGCTATGCCACCGGCGCCATTGCGCTGATCCGGCCACTGGTGGATGCTGGTGTGTTGCCCGCCGATTTTCCGGTCTGTCTACCGTCCATCAGTGGCTACTCCGGTGGTGGGCGCGGCATGATTGAAGCCTATGAGGCGGGCACTGCGCCGCCTATTGAACTCTACGGTTTGGGTCTCAAACACAAACACATCCCGGAGATCATGCGCTACACCGGCCTGACCCGCAGGCCGCTGTTTGTGCCGTCCGTGGGCAATTTCAAACAGGGCATGTTGGTGCAACTGCCACTGCATCTGGATCTACTGCCCGGCAAGCCGACGGCACAGGATCTGCACAACGCCTTGCAAACACATTACGTCGGTAGCGAGTGGGTGACCGTAGAAGCTGCCACTGCCGACCAGAAGCTCGACGCCGTGGCATTGAACGATACCAACAAGATGGAACTGCGGGTATTTTCCAACGATGCAAATGCCGACGGGTTTGCGCACGCGGTGTTGGTGGCGCGGCTGGACAACCTGGGCAAAGGCGCCAGCGGTGCCGCCGTACAAAATCTGAAATTGATGCTGGGTATTTAGTTTCGCCACATTCGTTCACGCCGGGACAGGGGGAAGCCTAAGCCCTCATCAGTCCCTGCTGGTCCAGGAAATCGGGCCTAGGCTTCCCCCTGTCCCGGCTGATTCGGCATCTCTATGCCTCTTCGTCAAAACAGCCAGACACCACTTTGTGAATCGTGTCGCCGCCAAAACCGCGACTGGCCAAAAAGCGCACTTGTTTGCCACGCTCGGCGACATCTGTCGGCGGTTCGCCAAACTTCTTGCGCCAGACTTCGCGGGCGCGCTCCACCTCGGTGGCGCGCAATTGCGCCACCGCATCCAGCACAGCATCGGGCGCCAGCCCCTTGCCCTGCAGCTCCTGGCGAATGCGCGCAGTGCCCAGCTTGGCCGAGCGCCGGTTCAGCACCGACTCGACGACCCGCTGCTCGTTGATAAAACCCTTGGTCTGCAATTCATCGAGGGCCTGGGCCAGGGTTCCCGGCTCTTCCTCATGCTGCGCTAACTTGCGCTCCAGTTCGGCCCGGGAATGCTCCCGGGCGCTGAGCAGGCGCAGCGCACGGCCCTTGAGGGACAGCGGTGTAGTAATGGCCATCACAGAATATGAAAAAACAGCTACAAAACGCTATTATTTTTATAGCTACTCAGGCATGTTTTACGAGGGCTGCTCGGCCTTTTTACTTGAGGCCTTGACCTTGATCTCAGGTTCTGCAGCAGCCACGGGCAACAGTGGAATACCCAGCGATTCGCGCACCTTATTTTCGATCTCGACCGACAGTGCGGCGTTCTCACGCAAAAACTCGCGGGCGTTGTCACGGCCTTGGCCGATCTTTTCACCCTTGTAGGCGTACCAGGCGCCGGACTTCTCGAGGATGTTGGCCGTCACCCCCATGTCGATGATTTCGCCATGGCGGCTGATGCCCTCGCCAAACAGGATGTCGAACTCGGCCGTCTTGAACGGGGGCGCCACCTTGTTCTTGACGACCTTGACCTTGGTCTCGTTGCCGATGGCCTCATCGCCCTTCTTGATGGTGCCGGTGCGGCGAATGTCCAGGCGTACGGATGCGTAGAACTTGAGCGCATTGCCGCCGGTAGTGGTCTCTGGCGAGCCAAACATCACGCCAATCTTCATACGGATCTGGTTGATGAAGATGACCATGCAGTTGGTCTTCTTGATGTGGGCGGTCAGCTTGCGCAGTGCCTGGCTCATCAAGCGCGCTTGCAGGCCGGGCAGGGAGTCGCCCATTTCGCCTTCCAGCTCGGCCTTGGGTGTCAAGGCAGCCACCGAGTCGACGACGATCAGGTCGACCGCGCCGGAACGCACCAGACTGTCCACGATTTCCAGGGCCTGCTCGCCGGTATCAGGCTGGCTGATCAGCAGGTCTTGCAGGTTCACGCCCAACTTTTGCGCGTACTGGATGTCCAGTGCATGCTCGGCGTCAATGAAGGCGCACTGGCCGCCGATTTTTTGCATCTCGGCGATCACTTGCAAGGTCAGCGTGGTCTTGCCGGACGACTCCGGGCCGTAGATTTCAACAACACGCCCACGGGGCAGACCGCCGACGCCCAGGGCGATGTCCAGCCCCAGCGAGCCGGTGGAGACGACCTGGATGTCCTCGATCACTTCACCCTCACCCAGGCGCATGATCGTGCCCTTGCCGAACTGTTTCTCAATCTGGGCCAGTGCCACTTGCAGGGCTTTGGCTTTTTCGCTGTTGGCAGCGGTAGTGGCTTTGACGGGTGCGTCCATGAGAATCTCCTTAAAAATCAATGTTGTGGTGCATACCATCTGTTGGGATTAATCACAGGCTGGATACTTGAACAGTAGTTTAAACGCAGTTATTAAAATCGGTAAATACATTTTTTAGTCAGTTTGCATTACCATTTAATCCATGATCGAACGGACGTTGCCGAACGCTGAGAGCTGGCGCCAATCCCACATGGGACACTGGCTACGGCTGGCGCTGGAGCGCTTCGACGCACGGGTGCTGACGCTCATGGCCCACCACGCCGGCATGCCCTTAGGCCTGGCCAATCTGGTGGCGCGCGGGCAAGTGGGCGCCGCGCACATCCACATCACCCGCCATCTGGCGACCAGTGGATCGCGCCTGACCGAGCTAGCACGTCATGCGGGCATGAGCAAGCAGGCCATGGGCGCTTTGGTCAATCAATGCGAAGCCTGGGGCATGGTGGAGCGCACGCCCGACGCGCAGGACGCACGGGCGCGTCAACTGCGCTTTACTGCCACCGGTCTGGCCTGGCTGGAAGCCTACCGGGCGGCGGTTGCGCAAGCCGAGCTGGAGTTGCGCCAGGCGGTGGGAGAAGAAGTCGCGACCGTCCTGTCGATCGGGCTGGAGGCCTACAGCGGCCAGTAACGATTACCGGGCGCGCCTAGAATGATGCAAACACCCATCGCAGCAGTCTGTGGCAGAAGTTGCGGTAACAACGAGGAACCGACATGCGGATTTTGATCGCTGAAGACGACCAGGTATTGGCCGACGGACTGTTACGGGCACTGCGGGGCGCCGGCGCTGCAGTGGACCACGTGGCCAGCGGCTCCGAAGCCGACGCCGCGCTGATGACGAATACCGAGTTTGACCTGCTGATCCTCGATCTGGGTCTGCCCAAGATGCATGGCCTGGAGGTACTGAAAAAACTGCGCGGACGCGGCTCCTCACTGCCAGTCCTGATTCTCACCGCAGCCGACGCGGTCGATGAACGGGTCAAAGGTCTGGACTACGGCGCCGACGATTACATGGCCAAACCCTTCAGCCTGCAGGAACTCGAAGCCCGCGTGCGCGCCCTGGTGCGCCGCGGCATGGGCGCCACCAGCAGCAGCATCAAACATGGCCCGCTGGTGTACGACCAGGCCGGCCGCGTGGCCACCATCGACGGCAAGATGGTGGAACTGTCGGCCCGCGAACTAGGCTTGCTCGAAGTCTTGTTGCAACGCGCCGGACGCCTGGTCAGCAAGGACCAGTTGGTCGAACGCTTGTGCGAGTGGGGCGAAGAGGTCAGCAACAACGCCATCGAGGTCTACATCCACCGACTGCGTAAGAAAATTGAAAAGGGACCGATCCGTATCGCCACCGTACGCGGCCTGGGTTACTGCCTGGAAAAGATACCCGGATAAAGGTATGGCCCCCACGCTTGTCGCCTTGCGTACTGCGCTGCCCCCCGAGGGGGCTTTCACGCCTTGGGGCGGCCCGGCGGCGTGAAAATTTTCCAGCGCGAGCAACGCAGCCTGTTCGGGGAGATCCTGGACTGGATGCTGACGCCGCTGCTGTTGCTGTGGCCCGTCAGCCTGGTGCTCACCTGGCTGGTGGCGCAGGGTATTGCCGGCAAGCCGTTTGACCGGGCGCTGGAGTACAACGTGGGCGCGCTGGCCCAACTGGTGACCACCAGCAACAACAAGGCGCAATTTGTGCTGCCCCTACCCGCGCGCGAACTGCTGCGCGCCGACGACAGCGACACCGTCTACTACCAAGTGCTGGGAACGAGCGGCGAATACCTTAGCGGCGAGAAATCGCTGCCACTGCCACCCGAGGATGAAAAGCTGACCCCAGGTGAAGTACGCATGCGTGACGACGAGTTCCGCGGTGTCGGCATCAAGATCGCATACACCTGGGTCAAACTGGACCTGCCCAACAGCAAACCGGCGTTGGTGCAGGTGGCCGAGACCATGGACAAGCGCTCGGTGCTGGCTACCGAAATTGTCAAAGGGGTGATGCTTCCGCAGTTTGTCATTCTGCCGCTGGCCGTGCTGCTGGTCTGGCTGGCTCTGGTGCAGGCCATCAAGCCCCTGAACCACCTGGAAGAACGCATCCGGGCTCGCAGCCCCGACGACTTGAGCCCGCTTGATGGGGAAGCCGTGCCGCTGGAGGTAGCGCCCCTGGTGTCCTCCGTCAATGATCTGCTGATGCGCCTCAAAGACTCCATCGCAACGCAAAAACGCTTCCTGGCCGATGCGGCGCACCAGCTCAAAACGCCGCTGGCAGGCCTGCGAATGCAAGCCGACCTGGCCCAGCGCGAAGGGGCCAATGCGGAAGACCTCAAACAGTCCCTGCGCCAGATTGGCCGCTCCAGCATCCGTGCCACCCACACCGTCAACCAGTTGCTGGCCCTGGCAAGAGCCGAAAGCAGTGGCACTGCCATGAGCCAGCAACCCTGCAACCTGGTGCGCCTGACTATGGACGTGGTGCGCGACTGCGTGCCGCGCGCGATGGACAAGCACATCGATGTGGGCTACGAGGGCGCAGAGCCGGGCGACGAAGACGTGACGATTCAGGGCAATCCCACGCTACTGAAGGAAATGGTGCGCAACCTGATGGACAACGCCATCAACTACACCCCATCCAACGCCGAGAAGCCCGGCGTGATCACCGCCCGCATCCTGAAAGACCCATTCAGCAAGGTGCTGGTGCTGCAATTGGAAGACTCGGGGCCTGGCATTCCCGCGGCCGAGCGGGAGCTGGTGTTTCAGCCGTTCTACCGGGTGCTGGGGACCGAGGCCGACGGCTCCGGCCTGGGACTGCCCATCGTGCTGGAAATCGCCCGCCAACACCATGCCAGCGTCACCATGGAGGACAGCCGGCCGGGGCAAACTCCACCGGGTACTTGTTTTACGGTGCGCTTCGCGCAGGTCGACACTTAGTTGCAGCTGTGCAGCGGTTTGCCGGCCAGCGACGGCTTGAAGTCCGCCAATTGCGCTTTCATCTCGGCAGTCACTGCTGGCAGTTTGAGCTGCGACAGTTTGCCTTCCTGGCGCTCCAGCAGCACCTTGGCGGTACGGATGCCGCGCAGCGTCAGTTTGTTCAATTCTGCCGTGGCCTCCGCCTGGGTTGCAAAGCCTCCAAGCGACAGACCGATTTCCAGGTCCGGGTTGGTCAACGCCTGCGGTACCAGCTTCATGGCCGCCAGCTCTCCCTGTTTCTTGGCCAACGCCTCGGCATTCGCAAATTTGCCCATGTACACAATCCAGCGGGCCGGCACGGTGATGGTATCGATATGCCAGGCATCCGGCGCCAAGGCAGATTCCAGCACGCGACGCAAGCTTGCTACCTGCGCATCGTCAAACGGACCTGCCATCAGACATTCCTTGGGAACCAGTTCGGCGTGCACCTGGGCTTCGACCCGCTTGAATTCGGCGGGCGTCAGTACCCGGATCGCATCGGGCCGCACCTGCTGTGCCAGACGTTGCGGCTCACGCTGTTGTGCTGGCGCGAAACCATAGGCCCGCAACATGCCTTCACTCCATGCGAAATAGACACCGTTAGCCAGGATCAGCAGCAGTACAAGCAGTCTCAGCATGGTTTCAGGATCCGTTGTTGGAGGCAGCTGGCGCCGGGCGCACACTGACCTCGGCGCTGGAGATTTTTTTCAACCCATTTTCGGTATGGAGCAGCAGAGCACCCGCGGCATCAACCCCCCTTGCCATGCCCGTCGCGCCATCGCTGCACACCAATTCGCGACCATACAGCAGATCTCGCGCATGAAAGGCGGTCCGCAGCGGCGCAAAGCCCTCGGCTTCAAAGCGCAGAATCGCACGCACCAGGGGCACCGCAACCAGCCCCAGAGCAATTGCCGCGTCCACCTCTGGCAAGACCTCACACAGAGCCGCCGCAGGGGTGCGCAGGTCCTGGGCACGGGGCAACAGGATGTTGATGCCCACACCCACCACGGCGTAGCGCTGCTCACCCACACTCACCGTTTCGATCAGGATGCCGGCCAGCTTGCGCTCCTGCAGCCACACATCGTTAGGCCACTTGAGGCGCAGATCCGGGTGCAGGCTTTCCACCACCGCCAAGCCCACCGCCAGCGACAGACCCGACCAGTCTGCGGGTGACAGGGGCAGCCCCAGCGAGAAGGTCAGCGAGGACAGCGCCCCCGCATCGTCGCTCGCCCAATGCCGTCCGAGACGGCCACGCCCCGCACTTTGGCGCTCTGCCACCAGCAGGACAGGGTCCAGCTGACCGGCGCGCGCCCGGCGCATCAATTCGCTGTTCGTGGAGTCGATTTGCGGCAGCACTTCGACTGAAAACGTGGGCAACAGCGGCGATACCGCCTCCCAAATCGTTTCAGCCGGCCAGCGCACGGTCATTTTTTTGGAGACAGCAGCGTGCCGCGGCAGGTCTTGGCACCGCACCAGCAGGGGTGCTCGGCCTTGAGCTTCTTGGTGTAGCGCTCATCCAGGATCAGGCCATAGTCGTAGCTGAGCTCTTCACCGGGCGCAATGTCGCGCAGGGCTTTGATGAAGATGCGCCCGTCCACCTCATCCGCCTCACAGTTGCCGTCGCACGAATGGTTGATCCAGCGCGACGAGTTGCCGCCCACCCTAGCATCGATCACATGGGTTTCATCAATGTGAAAGTAAAACGTGTGGTTTGGGTCTTTCGGGTCGTGCGGGTGGCGCGCCTGGGCTTCGGCCCAGGTGATGATTTGGCCCACGTACTCGATGATGGTTTCACCCTCGCCAATATCCTGCAGCGCAAACACGCCCTTACCATGCACGCCTGAGCGGCGGGTTTGAATGCGGCGGGTGTCGCCACGGGGCATTGTTTTGCTCACTTTTGCTCTCTTTTCTGCACGTCAGACAACGGGGCTCAAAAATTTGGTATGGTGAACCGTATGGGCGTGCGCAGGTGCGCGCCCACGTATGCGTATGCGCGCACCTGCGCGCACGCGAGAACTGGATTGTAGTCAGATGAAAACGCTAGTCATTGCCGAGAAGCCTTCCGTCGCCCAAGACATCGTGCGCGCACTCACGCCCACTGCGGGCAAATTCGAGAAGCACGATGAATACTTCGAAAGTGACACCTATGTCGTCTCCAGCGCCGTCGGCCATCTAGTGGAGATTCAGGCGCCGGAAGAATTTGACGTCAAACGCGGCAAGTGGAGTTTTGCCAACTTACCCGTCATCCCTCCGCACTTTGACTTGAAGCCGGTGGACAAGACCAAGACCCGCCTGAACGCCGTGGTCAAACTGGCCAAACGCAAGGACGTCGACAAGCTGATCAACGCGTGTGACGCGGGCCGCGAGGGTGAGCTGATCTTCCGTCTAATCGAGCAGTACGCAGGTGGCGCCAAGCCCCTGGGCAAACCAGTGTCAAGGCTGTGGCTGCAGTCCATGACGCCACAGGCCATCCGCGACGGCTTTGACCACCTGCGCACCGACAAGCAAATGCAACCCCTGGCCGACGCGGCACGTTGCCGCTCCGAGGCCGATTGGCTGGTCGGCATCAATGGCACGCGCGCCATGACGGCGTTCAACTCGCGCGACGGTGGCTTCTTCCTGACCACCGTGGGCCGGGTGCAGACGCCAACGCTGTCCGTGGTCGTGGAGCGCGAAGAGCAGATCCGCAAGTTCATCAGCCGCGACTACTGGGAAATCCACGCGTCCTTTGGCGCCCAGGCCGGCGAGTACCCTGCCAAATGGTTCAACCCTTCGCACAAACGAGACGCGGACGACGCCGAGAAAAAAGCTGACCGCGTATGGTCCCAGCGCGAAGCGCAAGCCATTGCTGACGCGGTGCGCGGCCAACAGGCCACCGTTTCTGAAGAGAGCAAGCCCACCACGCAAGCCTCGCCCCTGCTGTTCGACCTGACCAGCCTGCAGCGCGAGGCCAATGGCAAATTCGGCTTCTCCGCCAAGACCACGCTGTCCATCGCACAAAGCCTGTACGAACGCCACAAGGCCCTGACCTACCCTCGTACCGATTCGCGCAACCTGCCCGAGGACTATGTGCCCGTGGTCAAGGACACCTTTGCCATGCTGGCCGACAGCGGCATGAAGCACCTGGCACCGTTTGCCGCTACCGCCATCAAGGGCGGCTATGTCAAGCCCACCAAACGCGTGTTTGACAACGCCAAGGTGTCGGATCACTTCGCCATCATTCCCACGCTGCAGGCCCCCCACGGACTGAGTGAAGCCGAACAAAAAATCTATGACCTGGTGGTGCGCCGTTTCATGGCGGTGTTCTTCCCCAGTGCCGAATACCAGGTGACCACCCGGATCACGGTGGCTGCCCTGCATTC
>CAINUX010000291.1 GCA_903853895.1 uncultured beta proteobacterium
CACGCCGCATTCGGTGGCTACAAGGAATCCGGCATCGGCCGCGAAACCCACAAGATGATGCTGGACCACTACCAGCAGACCAAGAACCTCTTGGTCAGCTACAGCGAAAACAAGCTGGGCTTCTTCTGATGAATGCCAAAGTCGCTAAGGTTGTTGCAACACCCGCGGCTTTGGAACTGGTGGCGCAGCTCCAGGCTAAATACGGCCCGGAGTTGATGTTCCACCAGTCCGGCGGCTGCTGCGACAACAGCGCCGCTAACTGCTTTCTGCCCGGCGAGATCACCATGGGTGCGGGTGATGTGTACCTGGGCGATATCGGCGGCTGCCCGTTCTACATCGGCAAAGGCCAGTACGAATATTGGAAGCACACGCAACTGATCATCGACGTGATTGAAGGACACGGTGGTACCTTTTCGCTGGAAGGGCCGGAGGGCAAAGCCTTTCATACTAGGTCGCGGGTGTTCACGCCAGAGGAACTGAGCGAGCTGAAAATAGTGCCTTAGCCCACGAATTTATTAGGTTTGTAGCTATCAAAATAATAGCTATCATCAAAAGAATGGCCGCCGTGGGGCACATTGCGGATTTGTACGGGGATCGGATGCCCTTCCAGTGCTCTGCCAACCCCTGCGCCAAACTGTCTCGTCTTGTAACTGCCGCCAGTGAATGCGCGTTACTGCCTTTGAATACACGGCTTCTAATTCAACCCATTCAATTGCCTGTTCCGGTAGCTCGGGTTTTATTACCCGCGATACCATGAAGTGCTTGTTCTTGGCGATCGGCTGCACAGCGGTCCATTTTGTCAACAGCAATTTTTTGGGATGCAAGGGAGTCATAGCTTGGCCACCTTGCTTCAAAGCGCACGCAGCTGCAGCTGATCCAGCGACACTACTTCCAGCGCCTTGGCGTGGGTCGCTTCCAGATGGACGGGTGGGGCGACGCCGGCCAACAGTGCCTCCTTCCATCGCAGGGCGCACAGGCACCAGCGGTCACCTGGTTTGAGGCCCGCAAACCGGTATTCCGGACGGGGCGTTATCAGGTCGTTCCCGCGCGCCCGTGAATACGCCAGAAAATCACTGGTGACCCGAGTACAAACCACGTGGGTGCCGTGGTCGTTTTCATCCGTATGGCAGCAACCGTCCCGAAGGTACCCGGTCAACGGGGCATAGGAGCATGCCAAGAGCGGGCCGCCCAGTACGTTCAATGCTGTCATGTCGATCCAATATCCTCAAGCCAACGGGCAATATTCGGGAAAGGGCAGAATTGCCTCTTTGCTGAATGCTGCCACACTGCCTTTACCTGGCGGAGTTTTGCGGACATTCCCGCACAACGCCGACTTACCTATCGAGATATAGCCATGCAAGAAGATGAGCGCTGCTGTGGCACAGGAACCTGCATCATTGACGCCCATGGCCGGTGTTGGTGCGGGCAACAGTGGGATGGAGAAAAGATGTTCCGTCCAATACCGGATGCGCTGCCTTCCGACGGCAATGAACCCGATTTGTCTGGGCCCGCGGGCAGAGCAGATCCGGAGTGAGCCCTATGGACAACACAAATCTGAATACTGACTTTTCCCGGCGCTGCGTGGTCGACAGCAACGCATTGGACTGGAATGCTTCGCCTTCGCCTCTGGTTCACCGCCGTTTGTTGGAGCGCGATGGTGGCGAGGTCGCAAGGGCAACGTCCATTGTTCGCTACGGTGCCGGTGCAATTTTTGAATCGCACCTGCACGAATTGGGTGAAGAAATTTTGGTGCTTGAGGGGACGCTGAGCGATGAAGCAGGCGACTACGGGGCTGGCACTTACCTGAAAAACCCACCAGGCTCGCGGCACGCGCCGTTTTCAAAAGACGGCTGCGTTCTGTTTGTCAAACTCCGCCATATGAATCCGGAAGATGCCGAACGATGTGTAGTGGACACGCGCAGTTCGGTATGGTTTCAGGGGCTGGTGGCGGGCTTGACGGTTTTGCCACTGGCCGAATTTGGCACACAGCATACCGCCATGGTGCGCTGGGCGCCTGGAACTTTTTTCAGCCCGCATCGCCATTTCGGTGGCGAAGAAATATTTGTGGTTGAGGGCGTCTTTTCTGACGAATACGGAAGCTACCCTGAGGGGTGCTGGATTCGCAGCCCCCATCTCAGCCAGCACCAACCTTATAGCCAGGAGGGCTGCCTGATTCTGGTGAAGACGGGGCATCTGCCGGTTGTCAACACTCCGCACGGCATTGTCAATTCAAGCATGCCAGGCACTTCCAGCCACTGAAGTAGAGCCCACGATTGCCGAGTCAGTGAAGCCAGACGATGCGCATGGCTCGTCAGAACGGCACCTTTTTGTTTCGCCGCAAAGAAAGCCTGCCGTAGAGGGAGCAGGCAGGTAGTTGTTGTTGACTCTGCGTGAAACTGTCTCAGAGTGAGTTTTTCAAGTCGTCCACGCACCACCAGGTGACATCGTCGATACCGCGCACCACCTGATAGGTCGCCACCACCACCTCCACCATCACACAGTCTGGTGTTTGGGTGAACGTTGCAAGGTCGGGGTGTTTTTGCAAGTGTGCGCCCAGCAGATAGGGGTGCGTTGTGGCGTGGACTTCTTGCGCATGCCCTATGGCACTCAGCACGAAGTTGGTAGGTGTGCAGCCGGGGTTTTCACTACTGCGCCCATCTATTAGCACTGACACCCGCTGGTTTTTCATGAGGTTGGCGAATTTGCGGGTGTTGCGGTATGTGGCAAAGACAAGGCGGTGTCCTTCATCGATGGGTGTGATGGCAATGAGGCTGGTGTGTGGTTGCCCAGCATTTTCGGTGGCCAGTACGGCAAAGCCCGTGGTGTTCAGCAACTTCTGGATGCTGTCCCTGATGGAGGCGGGAGACGTCATTGAACACCAAGTTGGCTGGTTGGCTCAAGCGAACCAGCGAGGTTGAAAGTCTTTAGTCTAACCATACCGGGTATTCGCGAATACCGGCAATCGTCCGCATTCAGACAAAGCGCTTCGCAACATCCCATTGCAAAATTGGAGATCGAACAGTATCGCCCGCGGAGGCTGGGGTAATGGTTCGGGTGGCGTTACTACAGCCACTCTCGCCACACTGCCAGCGCCACCAGACCGAACGCGGCAGGGCCGCAGAGCACGGCGAACGGGGAAGCAACCAAAACACCCCACAGCAGCAAGTCCATACCGGCGGTTGGCTGCCCGCAAAACAGAAACCACAGTTTCGCGCTGACCCAAAACGAAATGCGTGCGAAAGGGAATCAACGGGGCCGGGCTCGCATCGGTTTCAACCCCGTAAGTGACACGAGCCCGGCTTCCTTGCGGCGATGCCGATCGCGCATTTGAATGGCTCGAACGTGCCTATGCCATGCGCGACTCGGGGCTATCGTATGTGAAGTGCCATTGGATGCTGGAACCGGTTCAGGCGGATCCGAGGTGGCCCGTGTTGCTGCGCAAGATGGGGTTCGAGGAATAGGTCCCGCCAGCTTTATTCCAACCACTCCCGCCACACTGCCAGCGCCACCGCCAAAATGACGGGCCCCAGAAAAAGCCCCACGAGGCCAAACGCCGCAAGCCCGCCGAGCACGCCGAACAGGGCCAGCACAAACGGGATATTGCTGCCGCGGGAGAGCACCATGGGGCGCACGATGTTGTCGATCCAGGACACCACCAACACCCCCCACAGTAGCAGGCCCAGACCGGCGGTGGTCTGGCCGGAAAATAGCAGCCACACGGTCGCGCTGCCCCATACGAACGGCGTACCAAAGGGAATCAAAGCGACCAGTACCGTGACCGCCGAAAGGGTGGCCGGCGCCGGCACCCCGGCTACCCAGTAGCCCAGGCCGGCGACCAGGCCTTGCACCAATGCCGTCAGCACGATGCCGTAGACCACTGCGCGCGTGGTGCTGGCCACCGCGTCCAGGTAGCCATCCGCGCGTTCCCGCAGCAAACCCCTGAGTATGGTGCGCAACTGCGCCAGCAAGCTCACACCGTGCAGGTAGACAAAGAACAGTGTGAACAGCGAAAAACCCAGTTTGACGATGTTCTTGCCGACGCCGCCGAGCAACGACCAGGCTTCGGTGTCCAGATGGCCAATCAGCGTCTTGAGTTCGGCTTTCCAGCGCAGGGGTTCGGCTAGCAGGGTATTGAACCAGGCCATCAGTTCAGGCCCCACCAGGGGCAACGTGGCAATAAAGGGGGGAGGGTGCAGACGTCCGGCTTCCAACTCCACGGCCAGGTAGTCCGCCAGGACGCCGACCTCCGTGCGCAGCAGGTACAACAACCACAGTGTGGGCAGGACCACCAGCGCCGCTACTAGCAGCGTCATACCAAAGGCGCTGGGCCATGCGCGCGCGCCGCTCAGGCGCAGCAGGCGAACATACAGCGGCCAGGTCGCGAATGCCAGAATGCCGGCCCACAGCATGGATACCACGAATGGTGCAAGTACCAGTGCCACGGCGCTACCCAGGGCGACCACGAGCAGACCCAGCACCGCCAGTCGGATGGTTTCGGCCCCGACATACTCGCGCAGCATCAGGCTTCTCCCATCATCAGTTGTGCCAGTTCCGCCGGCAGCATCAACCGGATACCGTGCTCAGTGGCGTAGCGTCGGGCTTTGTCGGAAACAGTGGCCAGACTGATGTAGGTGCAATGCTGCACCGCCAGCGCCTGCTGCTCTGCTACCAGGCTCTGCAGCGCGTCGACGCCATGGTTGGAGCCCTTCCAGCGCTTGCAACTGACCAGCGTCGTGTCACCATCCCTGGAAATCTGAAAGTCGGCTGCAGGGCCGTTCAGCCGGGTCACCGCGTAGCCCTGGCGCTGGAAGGCGCGCTCCAGGGTGTCGGCAAAATCGCGCCATGACAGGGTGCCGGCGCGCGCCAACGCCTCGGCCACGCGCGCCGGGTCGGGTGCCTGCGATTGCCGCCAGGCCGCAATACCACCAATCACTAGAAATGGCAGACCGGACACCATGCCAAAGGGTGCGTACAGTGTCGGCAACAAAACCCGCGCCAGCACAACAATTCCCAATGCGATCGCCACGCTGATCCACCACGGTGAACGCAACAGCACTGCGAACAACGATTTTTCTGCCATCTTGAACTTCATATATCTGCCTGTGGGACCAACGCCCGTTGCGGGCCCTCAGTGTACGGGTCGGCGGGTCGCTAAACTCCCGTGGTCCACCTATCAAAAAGCGAACCTTTGCCTAATGCCATGCTGAAGCGACCGTTGCGATTTTTGGCGCTTCTGGGAGCGCTGCTTGCTGGCCTGAGCCAGGCGGGCCAGGTCCGTGTGGCGGTGGCGGCCAACTTTGCCGCACCCATGCAAAAAATTGCGGCCACCTTTGCGCGCGACACCGGGCACTCGGCGGTGCTGGCGGTGGGTTCCACCGGCAAGTTCTATGCGCAGATTATCCATGGCGCCCCGTTCCACGTGCTGCTGGCCGCCGACAGTGAAACCCCCGCCCGGCTTGAGAAAGAGGGCCTTGCCGTGTCTGGGTCGCGCTTTACCTATGCCGTGGGGCGACTGGTGCTGTGGAGTCGCAACCGCACGCTGGTCGACGGCGCGGGTGACGTGCTGCGCACCGCACACTTTGACCGCATGGCTGTGGCCGACCCCAAGCTGGCGCCCTACGGCGCTGCCGCGCGGGACACCCTGCAAGCGATGGGCCTGCTGAGCGCACTGCAGCCGCGTCTGGTGCAGGGGGAGAGCATCGGCCAGGTCTACCAATTCGTGGCCAGCGGAAATGCCGCACTGGGCTTTGTTGCCCTGTCGCAGGTCATGCTGGATGGCAAGCTCACCGACGGCTCGGCCTGGATCGTGCCCGCCCCTTTATATGCCCCGCTGCGCCAGGATGCGGTGGTGCTGAACGCCGGTCAGGGTAACGCCGCGGCTATGGCCCTGGTCTCCTACCTGCAATCCGACCCGGTGCGGGCCGTGATGCGGGGCTACGGGTACGATTTTCCAAGATAGACCCCATGACCCTGCCCTTGACATTCAGCGCCGCCGATCTCGGTGCAATCTGGCTCACCATCAAGCTCGCCAGTCTGACCACCGCCGTGTTGCTGGTGATCGGTACTCCGCTGGCCTGGTGGCTGGCCCAAACGCCGTCCCGTTGGCGCGCACCGGTGGCCGCGGTGGTGGCCCTGCCGCTGGTGTTGCCGCCTACGGTACTGGGTTTTTACCTGCTGGTGTCGCTGGGGCCGCAGGGGCCGGTGGGCCAGTTCATGCAGTGGCTGGGGCTGGGCCTGCTGCCGTTTACCTTTGGTGGCCTGGTGCTGGGCTCGGTGGTGTATTCGCTGCCGTTTGCGGTGCAGCCTCTGCAGTATGCGTTTGAGGCCATGGGGCGGCGCCCCATGGAGGTGGCGGCCAGCCTGCGTGCCAGCCCGCTGGATGCCTTTTTTACCGTGGCCCTGCCGATGGCGCGCTCAGGGCTGGTCACCGCTGCCATTCTGAGCTTTGCGCACACCGTGGGCGAGTTCGGCGTGGTGTTGATGCTGGGCGGCAATATTGCCGGCCAGACCCAGGTTGTATCGACCCAGATCTATGGTCACGTCGAGGCCATGGAGTACACCCAGGCGCATGCCCTCAGTGCGGTCATGGTGCTGTTTTCTTTCATCGTCTTGCTGGGCCTGAATGTGCTCAATGGCCGGCGTACGCGGGTCACGCCATGAGTGCCGACGACACAGACCGGACATGCAACCGGATTCGTTTTTCGCAGGCGCTGACATCGTTTACCTTGCGGGTGGACCTGGCCTTGCCGCAGCGTGGCATCACCGCCGTGTTTGGCGCGTCGGGCTCGGGCAAGACCACGCTGCTGCGCTGCGTGGCAGGTTTGCAGCGGCCCGTGGATGCACTGGTACAAATAGCAGGGCAGGTGTGGCAGGACGACAGTCAGCATGTTTTTTTGCCGACCTGGAAACGACCCCTGGGGTATGTGTTTCAGGAAGCGAGTTTGCTGGAGCACCTCACCGTGGAGGGCAATCTGCAGTATGGGCTGAGTCGCGTCCACGGTGGTGCCGACCGGGGTGCCTCCCGCGCAGCGCTGGATGCGGTCGTGGAGCGCCTGGGCCTGGCGCACTTGCTGCAGCGCCGTGCCCACCAGCTGTCGGGCGGTGAGCGCCAGCGCGTGGCCATTGCGCGGGCGCTGGCCACCCAGCCTCAGGTACTACTACTGGACGAGCCGCTGGCCTCACTCGACCACGCCCGCCGTCAGGAGATCTTGCCGTGGCTGGAGCGCCTGCGTGACGAGCTGCACATTCCCATGCTCTATGTAACCCACGCCGCCGACGAGGTAGCCCGTATGGCGGACACGCTGGTGGTTTTGAACGAGGGGCAGGTCATAGCGTTTGGGCCGGTGGCTGAGGTGCTGACACGCGTCGATGTGCCCATCGTGCTGGGTGACGATGTGTCGTCGCTGCTCGATGGCGTATTGGAAGAACGTGACGAACGCTGGGCCCTGGTGCGTGCCCGCATGCCAGGCGGCGGCCTGTGGCTGCGCGACACGGGCTTGCCGCTGGGCAAGTCCGTGCGCCTGCGGGTGCTGGCCCGCGACGTGAGCATTTCCACCGAGCCGGCCCGGCACAGCAGCATCCAGAACAGCATTCCATGTGTCGTGCGTGCCATCGTGCCCGACGCCCACCCGTCCCAGGTTTTGGTGCAACTGGATCGCGGAGGCACGCTCCTATTGGCCCGCATCACGGCCCGGGCGGCCAACGCGCTGGGCCTCGAGCCGGGTCGGGCGGTCTGGGCGCAGGTCAAGTCGGTGGCATTGGTTCAATGAATAAAGTGACGCGAACCCTCGTGGAATATGCGCAATAAGCTATCTATATGATAGCAAATAGCGTGCAACACCCGTAACACTGCGCCGCCGGCCCGATGCCAGTACAAAATTGATTCAAGTCAAATCAATTGGGCGCCATCTCGCCCAGAATGGCCCATGAACTTGAGGTTCTTCCGTTTGCGCTCGCTTAAAACCCGTGTGACCCTGTTCACGCTGGCAATCTTCATCGTGGGCGTCTGGTCGCTGTCGCTGTCCGCCAGCAGCATCTTGCGCGAAGACATGCAGCGCGTGCTGGGTGAGCAGCAGTTTGCCACGATATCCACGATTGCCCGCGACCTGAATGACGGCCTGAACGACCGCATGCGGGCATTGCAGGCCATAGCTGGGGAGGTGACCCCCGCCATGCTGAGCCAGCCAGCGAAGCTGCAAGTCCTGCTGGAACAGCGCCCTCTGCTGCAACCGATGTTCAGTGGAGGCATCTTTGCCGCGGGAGTTGACGGTACGGCTATTGCCGACCTGCCCCGCTCGGCACAGCGCAGTGACATCAATTTCCTGGCGCGTGATTTCATAGTTGCCGTGTTGAAAGACGGCAAGGCGTCCATCAGCGGCCGGCCCGTCGTTGGCAATGAGCGGCAAACCCGCCTTCTGCCCATGGCCGTGCCGATGCGCGATGCGCAGGGTGCGGTCATTGGCGTCCTGGTGGGGGTGACCGATCTGGATAAACCCAACTTCCTGGACAAAATCGCCCAGAACTCTTACGGAAAGACAGGTGGCTACTTGTTGATTGACCCGCAGCACGGGCTGATCGTCACCGCCACCGACAAGGGCCGCATGATGCAGCCGGTGCCCGCGCCTGGGATCAACGCCATGCATGACCGTTACATGCAAGGATATGAAGGCTTTGGTCTTGCGACCAGTTCGCGCGGCGTGTTGGAATTGTCCGCCGCCAAAGGTATTCCGGCTGCGGCATGGTTTGTTGTGGCCACGCTGCCAGCGCAAGAAGCCTTTGCACCGATTGACAACCTGATGCAGCGCTTGCTGCTTAGCGCCGTCCTGTTTACATTGCTTGCTGGTGCGATGACCTGGTGGTTGATTTCCTGGATGTTGCAACGCGAGTTGGCGCCCATGTTGACGGCCTCGCGGGCGCTGACCACCCAGGCCGATACAGGCCTGCCGGCGCACGCGCTTCCGGTTGCTCAACAGGACGAAATCGGGGAGCTGATCGGGGGTTTCAACCGCCTGCTGGCAAATCATGCACTGCGTGAAGAGGCTTTGCGCGCCAGTGATGCCAGATACCGGTCCATTTTGCAGGCCACACCCGACGCCATTTTTATTACCGATTTGCAGACACGAATCCAGATGATTTCACCGGCCGGCGTGCGCTTGATGAACAGCCAGACTGAAGCTGAGCTTATCGGTCGTCCGGTGGGCGATTTTCTGGTGCCGCACGACAGGGGCCGTGCTGAAGCCAACATCGCACTGATGTTTCAGGGCGTCATGACCGGGCCTGCCCAGTACCAGGCGTTACGCAGCGATGGCAGCAAGGTGTTTTTGGAAGCCAACGCGGATTTCGTCAGGGATGCCGACGACGAGCCCACGCACCTGGTCTTTGTGGTGCGCAATGTTACCGACCGCAAGCTGGCGGAAGAAAAGCTGCAGCTTGCCGCCAGCGTCTTTGGCCATGCCCGCGAGGGTATCCTGATCACCGATGCAACTGGCACCATCATCGACGTCAACGACGCGTTTACCCGCATCACCGGCTACGCCCGGCAGGAGGCGCTGGGCCAGAACCCGCGCATGCTCAGCTCCGGCCGGCAGGACGCCGCCTTCTACTCCGCCCTGTGGCGCGCCCTGAAGGACCAGGGCCACTGGAGTGGAGAAATATGGAACCGGCGCAAGAGTGGTGAGGTGTTTGCCGAGCTGCTGACCATCAGCGCGGTGCGCGACGCGCAGGGGCAGGTAATGCAGCATGTAGCGCTGTTCTCGGACATCTCCGCGATCAAGACGCACCAAAGCCAGCTGGAGCACATTGCCCACTTTGACGCGCTGACGAATTTGCCCAACCGGGTGCTGCTGGCAGACCGGCTGCAGCAAGCCATGGCGCAGGCGCAGCGGAGCGACCGGCAACTGGCGGTGGCCTACCTGGACCTGGACGGGTTCAAGGCCATCAACGACCGCCATGGCCACGAAGTGGGTGACCAGGTGCTGATCATCCTGGCGCAGCGCATGAAAGAGGCGCTGCGCGAGGGTGACATGCTGGCTCGCCTGGGTGGCGACGAGTTCGCGGCCGTATTGATCGACCTGACGGATACGGCCGCCTGCCTGCCCGTACTCACCCGTCTGTTGGCCGCCGCCGCGCAGCCGGTTGAGGTGGATGAGTTGCTGGTCCAAGTCTCGGCCAGCCTGGGGGTGACCTTCTGCCCACAGGCGCAAGACATCGACGCCGATCAACTGTTGCGCCAGGCCGACCAGGCCATGTACCAGGCCAAGGTGGCTGGCAAAAACCGTTACCACGTGTTCGATGCCGAGCAGGACAGCAGCATCCGCGGCCACCACGAGAGCCTGGAGCGCATCCGCCTGGCGCTGGCGCAGCACGAATTCGTGTTGTATTACCAGCCCAAGGTCAACATGCGCACCGGCCAGGTCATAGGGGCCGAGGCCCTGATCCGCTGGCAGCATCCCGAACGGGGCCTGCTGCTGCCGGGCATGTTCTTACCGGTGATCGAAGACCATGCATTGGCCGTCACCATTGGCGAGTGGGTGATTGACGCCGCACTGAGCCAGATGGAGCAATGGCACGCGGCGGGGCTCGAAATGCCGGTCAGCGTCAACATCGGCGCGCGCCAGTTGCAGCAGAACGATTTCGTGAATCGCCTGCGCGCCATTCTGGTGGCACACCCGCAGGCGCCTGCGCATGGCCTGGAGCTGGAGGTGCTTGAAACCAGCGCGCTGGAAGACATTGCCCAGGTGTCCCAGGTGATAGAAGCCTGCGCGCAGATGGGGGTATTGTTTGCGCTGGATGACTTTGGCACCGGTTACTCGTCACTGACCTACCTGAAGCGCCTGCACGTGGCGCTACTCAAAATCGACCAGAGCTTTGTGCGCGACATGCTCGGCGACCCGGACGACCTGGCCATTTTGCAAGGCGTGATCGGCCTGGCTACCGCTTTCAAGCGCAAGGTGATCGCCGAGGGCGTGGAGACCGTGGCCCACGGTAGCCTGCTGTTGCAATTGGGCTGCGATTTAGCGCAGGGCTATGGTATTGCCCACCCCATGCCCGCCGCTCAATTGCCTGCATGGGCTGCGACTTGGCAGGCCGACCCTGCCTGGGCGACAGGGTCCGGTAGAGAAATACCCCTGTAGCCCTCGCGAAATGGACCAACCACGCTAGATTTTTAATAGCAAATTGGTCATGGCAGGCGCAACGGCTGCAACAGCACCACCAGCGCCCCGGCACCGCCTTGGGCCCGTGGGGCCTGCACAAAGGCCACTACTTCGGAGCGCTGTACCAGCCAGCGGTGCACTTTGTCCTTCAGCACCGGCGCCTTGCCTGGCGAGCCCAACCCCTTGCCGGTGACTACGCGCACGCAGCGCATGCCCTGCTTGTGCGCTTCGCGGATGAAGGCGCCCAGCGCCTCGCGCGCGTCGTCGCTGCGCAGGCCGTGCAGGTCGATCTGGCGCTGAATGGCCCACTGACCCTTGCGCAACTTCTGCGCCACGTCGGGTCCTACACCAGGTCTGCGAAAGCTCAAGTGCTCGTCGGTATCGAGCAGGGTGGTGACGTCCACCTCGTCACTGATGGCCTCCTGTAGCGCGGCGGCTTCGTCCAGCTGGTGTTGCAGGGGTTTGGGTGGTGGTGCCGCTGGCTTCAGGCTGGCGGTGCCATGCGCGGGCAGGCGCTGGACGGCGCCAACGGCCGCCTGGAACAGGCTGCGGTGCTCGCGCACGCGCTTGGCGTCCAGTGCCTGCTGCGCTGCGGCCTGGGCTGCACGCTCGGCTTGTTCGGCAATTTCTTTCTTCACCTGCTTCAGGTCGGCTAGCGAACCTACCTTCAACGGCTTGGCCTTAACCGGTGCCGCTCTGGACGCGTTGGTGGTCACAGCAGGCCTTTTTCGGCCATGGACAGTGCCTGCCCGGGCCCCACGATGATGTGGTCCAACACCCGCACGTCCAGCAGCGCCAACGCCGCCTTCAGCGTCTGCGTCAAGGCCTCGTCGGCGCGGGACGGTTGTACCGTGCCGCTGGGATGGTTGTGGGCCAGCACCACGGCACTGGCCTGGTGGTGCAGGGCGCGCAGCGCGACTTCCCGCGGGTAGACGCTGGTTTGGGTCAAAGTCCCCCGAAAGAGCTCCTCCATGGCCAGCAGGCGGTTCTGTGTGTCCAGAAACAGCACGGCAAAGACTTCGTGGTTTTTGGCGGCCAGGTGCAGCTTGAGGTAGTGCTTGATGGTGTCGGGGTCGGCAAACACCGTGCGCTCTTTGAGCTGCTGTGCCATGGCGCGGCGCGCCAGCTCCAGCACGGCAATCAGCTCGGCGCGCTTGGCCGGACCCAGCCCCTTGACCCGTTTTAAATCCTCGGCCGTGGCATGCAGCAAGCCTGATATTCCGTCGAAGCCCTCGTCACCATTGCCTGTGCCGCTATCTTTTTTGATGTGCAGCAACTCGTCGGCCATTTGCAGCACGCCTTTGCCTTTGATGCCGGTGCGCAGCAGCAGTGCCAGCAGTTCGGCGTCACTGAGCGCCGGGGCGCCGCGCGCCAGCAGCTTTTCACGCGGCCGGGCGTCAGGGGGCAGGTCTTTGAGGGGCATGGTATGGGTGGGTGCTGCCCGGCGGATGCGCAGGGGTTTGGCCGGGGTTTCTACAATAGAGGCCAGTTTAATGCTTGCCCCCGTGCACTTCTATGACCGCAACGACTCCCTGTGTACAGCCAGGCTCCTTCCTCACCCTGCACTACCGCCTGAGCGGCCCGTCCGGTGATGTGATCAACACCTTTGACGGCAAGCCCGCCACGCTGACCCTGGGAACGGGTGAGCTGTCGCCCGCGGTAGAGGCCTGCCTGATCGGCATGGAGGAGGGCACGCGCAAGACCTTTGCGCTGCCCGCCGGTGCCGCCTTTGGTGAGCGCAACCTCGCCATGCAACAGTGGCTGGCGCGCAAGGTGCTCACGCAGATGGGTGACCCCAGCGAGCAATACGCAGTGGGCGATGTGGTGCAGTTCCCCACCCCCGACGACAAGGGTCAGTTTGCCGGTGTGGTGCTGCAGGTGGCCGAGGGCCGTGGGGTGCTGTTCGACTTCAATCACCCGCTGGCTGGCCAGCCGGTGACGTTTGAAGTGCAATTGATTGGCGTTTTATGAATACTTCCATCAACAACGAAGCCCTGAACGCCGCCGGGCCGCACCACGGCGTGAGCGCCCCCTCGGGGGGCAACGCAGCACACGACGTGGAAAGCGTGGGGGTCATATTGTTGGCCGAGCCCCGCGGCTTCTGTGCCGGCGTGGACCGCGCGATTGAGATCGTCGAGCGCGCCTTGCAGAAGTTTGGCCGCCCTATCTACGTACGCCACGAGATCGTGCACAACACCTACGTGGTCAACGACCTCAAGGCCAAGGGCGCCATCTTCATTGAAGAACTCAGCGACGTGCCACCGGGGGCGACCCTGGTTTTCTCGGCCCACGGCGTGAGCCGCGCGATCCAGATGGAGGCGCAGGCCCGTGGATTCCAGATTTTTGATGCCACCTGCCCGCTGGTCAGCAAGGTGCACGTCGAGGTCGCCAAGCTGCACAAAGAGGGTTTTGAGTTCATCATGATTGGCCACAAGGGCCACCCCGAGGTAGAGGGCACCATGGGCCAGCTCGATGACGGCAGCATTCATCTGGTGGAGGACGTGGCCGACGTGGCCCGCATTGCCCCCCGCCAGACCGCCAAGCTGGCCTTGGTGACGCAGACCACGCTGAGCGTGGACGACGCCGCCGACATCTCTGCGGCGGTCATGGCCCGGTTCCCCTCGGTGCAGTCACCCAAGCAGCAGGACATTTGCTACGCCACCCAGAACCGCCAGGATGCCGTCAAGATCATGTCGCCGCAGGTGGACATCATGATCGTGGTGGGAAGCCCCACCAGCTCCAACAGCAACCGCTTGGCCGAGCTGGCGCGCAAGCTCGGTGTGGAGAGCTATATGGTGGATAACGCCGCCGAACTGCAGACCGCGTGGTTTGAAGGCAAGAGCCGCGTGGGGTTGACGGCCGGTGCTTCGGCACCCGAGGTTCTGGTGCGCGAGGTGATAGACCGCATCCGCGCTTTGGGCGCAGTGTCGGTGCGCAAGATGAATGGCATTGAAGAGACGGTGAAGTTTCCGCTGCCCAAGGGGCTGAAGCTGGACGTCTGAATCCAATCGAGGTAGCTATAAAAAGTATAGCTACTAAGGCAATAAAATAGAGGGCTAAAGCCCTATTTGACTAAGAGAGAATCGGTAAAACCATGTTAGACATCACCCTGCTGCGTAAAGACCTGGCCTCGGTCATCACCCGCCTGCAAACCCGCAAGAACCCGCAAGCCTTCCTGAATGTGGACGCCTTCACGGCGCTGGAAGCCGAGCGCAAGACCCTGCAGATGCGCACGGAAGAGCTGCAAAGCAAGCGCAACACGTTGTCCAAGCAGATCGGCATGCTGAAGGCCAAGGGCACGCCCGCAGAAGTGGATGCCGTGATGTTGGAGGTGGCCGGCCTGAAGACCGAACTGGAAACCTCCGCAACCCGCCTGGATGCTATTCAACTGGACATGCAAACCCTGCTGCTGGCCGTGCCCAACCTGCCGCATGAGTCGGTTCCCGTGGGCGAGGACGAGCACGGCAACATGGAAGTCCGTCGCTGGGGCACCCCCACGCCTATGGCGTTTGAAATCAAAGACCATGTAGACGTCGGCACGCCGCTGGGGCTGGACTTCGAGATGGGCGTCAAGCTCTCCGGCTCGCGTTTCACGGTCATGAAAGGTCCGGTCGCCAGATTGCACCGCGCTTTGAGTCAGTTCATGCTGGACGTGCAGACCCAGGAGCACGGCTACACCGAGTGCTATGTGCCGTACGCGGTGAATGGCGAATCGCTCAGAGGCACGGGCCAGTTGCCCAAGTTCGAGGGCGATCTGTTTGCCGCCAAGAAGGGCGGCCAGGAGGGCGAAGAGCAACCCGATAACACGGCGCTGTATCTGATCCCCACCAGTGAAGTGCCACTGACCAACTTTGTGCGCGACGAGATCGTGGCTGAGGCCGATCTACCGATCAAGCTGACGGCTCACACCCCGTGCTTCCGCTCCGAAGCCGGCAGCGCCGGCCGCGACACGCGTGGGCTGATCCGCCAGCACCAGTTCGACAAGGTGGAAATGGTGCAGATCGTGCACCCAGAGAAAAGCTACGAGGCGCTGGAAGCCATGGTGGGCCACGCCGAGGCCATCTTGCAGAAGCTGGGCCTGCCCTACCGCGTCATGAGCCTGTGCACCGGTGACATGGGCTTTGGCGCGACCAAGACCTATGACCTGGAAGTATGGCTGCCCGCGCAGAACACCTTCCGCGAGATCAGCTCGGTGTCCAACTGCGAGGCATTCCAGTCACGCCGCCTGCAGGCCCGCTTCAAAAACGCCCAGGGCAAGAACGAGCTCGTGCACACGCTGAACGGTTCCGGCCTGGCCGTGGGCCGCACACTCGTGGCGGTGTTGGAGAACTACCAGAACGCGGATGGTTCGGTGACCATTCCAGAGGCAGTGCGCCCCTACCTGGGTGGAATGGTGACCCTGCGACCCTGATAGAATCTGCGCTTCGCCCAAACGAAGCAACTAATTAGGAAGAGTGGCAGAGTGGTCGAATGTACCTGACTCGAAAGACAGTGCATTTGAAAACGCCGCTGCGTAAGTAGCTGTTTTTAAACAGTATTTTTGAAAGTTTGCTTCGCAAAAAGCTTGCAAAGATTTGCAAAGACAGAGAAATTCTGTCTTGTAGGTGCTCTGGTAGACTTGCCACGACTAGAGCTAGATAGTGTTAGGAGAGGTGGCAGAGTGGTCGATTGTACTTGACTCGAAATCAAGCGTACCGCAAGGTACCGAGGGTTCGAATCCCTCCCTCTCCGCCAACAGTAACGGTCTGCTGCTATTGAAAATATAGCGCAGACCGTTTTCTTTTGTGCAAAGTCCACAAAAATCAATCATTTCTGCAACGCAGCGTGGTGGACGATAACCACGTCGTCCTCTCTCGACTAAGCACGTGGCTTGATCGTGGTGCCCGTTGTCGGTGTATTGCTGTGTGACATCCTTTGCCGCAGGTGTTTCGTTAAAAGTGAAACTGCAAAGACGCGCCTATCGCTTTGTTTTGGGTGGGTCTACCTTCTTCCCTCTTACCCAATATGTTTGTGTCGTGACGCCATTCGGTAGAGGAACGTCGAACATCGCCGGACCATGTCTAACGTAGCGATGTAGCTCGTACTCATCCAAGTTCATTCCAGCGTGCATTCTGCGGGGTTTGGATACCTTTGCTCGATGAAACCAACATGCGCGTGCGCCATCTGGAACTGTCTCAATTGATTTACCATCCAGATCACATACCTCCCACCCTTCGTAGTAATAGATCAGATTCGGCTTGTCGGGAAAGTAGGCCAATGATCCGTCCTGATTGTGCACAGACAATCTACTGGTCCACATACTCAAGTCCTCAGTACTTACAGCTACGCGGACGTCGTATGTACGCGCAAACGCGAGGTATTCAGACGCGCTTTCGAAACAAAGTTTTCGAAAGATTTCTTCTGACGCATTCATAGCTGCTCCCAAATTTCGAGTTGCATCCACTGTAACGTGGATACGAGCTATCGCGGAGTGAGGCGGCGAGAGGCAATTGACGAAGTTCAAGCGTGCGGCTTGATCATTGCACTTGCTGGCGCTCTTGGTCGCGACAACTTCTGCCGCGACTGCGTTGCTTTCAACTGGTCGGCACTGGCCTTGGCCTGTGCACCCATCTGCGTTGCCTTGTCGCGTGCCATCTTGGCGTTGTCTTTCAGACGGTCAACGCGGCTCTCTTCAGCACTCGGCTGGTCAAATTCTTCTAGTCTCACAAAACACTCCCGGCATACATGCCAATGTATTTACCGGTTATCTGCCGAAGTCTTCTCAAGACTATAGTTTGACAATTAGCCCAAATGTTGCGTCATTGGCGTAAATGGCATTGTCTTTGAGGACCATCCAGTTAAACCACTTCTGACCATTTGAGTATGCTCCGGTATGGGTGTATATGATTGAAGAAGCGCCAGAATTAATGTCGTAGGCTTGAATCGCAACTCCTGAATAGTCGGAATTTACCTTGTAGATGTATAACGTTGAGTTGACTTTCAGATAGTCCAAAGTGGTTGTATATACGGAGTCTTTCGGTATCGTCGACGTTATGTTGGCGAAGGTGTTTGCACCATTGTTGATAGATACAGATGTAGGCCACGCGCAGCAACCTGCAGTGTCAATTCCTCCAAACAAAAGATCGAACTTGCCGTCATCATTTATATCTATGATCTCAGCACTGTAGATACGACTACTAGAACCGTTGACGGAGCCGCCTGGCAACTGTTTTGTGCTGTCGAGGGAAAATGTTCCATCTGATCGATTCCTCAAATAGACGGGTTGCCCACCGGGCGTGATGGTATTTGTTAAGACTACATCCGCATACCCTGTAGCATTGAAATCGACTGCCGCACCACCGTGTGCATACAGTGTTATGTCCACTACTGTATTCTTGTATGTGCCATCGGGTTGACTTAGTAGAACTCTTTGTCTTTCGCCAGCGAATGGCGAAGCGTCAAAACCGGTACAAGCAAAGAAAACATCGGGCTTGCCATCATTGTTGAAGTCTGCAACGATTGCCTTCCTCGGCCACACACAACCTGTTGTATCCGACAATATTGATGCTGTGCTATTGACCCAGGCCCCATTTACCTTCTTAAAGAACTTAATGCTTGAGGTCTTGTTAATGTCACCTGGATTTGACGCATTCGCCACGACCGCATTTGAGACCAACGACAAACTACCGTCCTGAAAGAAGTCAGCAAATGCCACCGCATGAGCATATTCAGGAAGCGTTTCAGGAACCACACCAATATTCTGAGCATTCAGATACGAAGTTCGTTGAACTGGGATTGTTGGCGCATCTGAAGCGGCCAATAAGGCGTATGAGTTGATCCTTACTTGGACGTTGTTGTAGGTTGTGCCTTGGACTGCAACTGAGCGCAAATTCAATGTGTTTGTACTTGGATCAAATGAATTTGCAGCCGACGCACTGCCACCAACGGTGACCAGTGAATAGGAGTCTACCGTCGCTGTCACTGCGCGGTAGTTTCTACTGGCCACCGTCACAGTGTCGAGCGTGAGGCGGTTGGTATTTGGATCAAATGAATCGGTAGCGTGCGCACTATACGAAGCCAGGATTGAAACGAATAAGCCTAGGCATACGAATTTTGATCTCATTTTTCATCCCTGATTTCGTGTATTGTTTGGCGATTGTTGTTGGGCAATCCAAACATTGTCAACTCAATATAAGGAGTGTCGCCAGACGCTTGCCCAGTATCAAGTATCCGTGTGCAAAGTAATGTCACTTGACCAGCGTGGGCGTTCCAATCACATTGCCGCGCCCGTACTGCGCTTCCAACATTGCTTTGGCATCAAACGGGTTCTGGGCGTACACCTGTGCCCATACCGTGTTCGTCATGGAGCCGCTTGGCGAAGCGACACGAACCGTTGTCTTGTAGAGGTTCATTTCGCTTTCCCCTTCTTGAAGCCTGCGCGCAATGTGCGACTGGCTTGATCGATTTGCTCGTCCAGTTCGCCAGCAGTGACCGCAGTCTTGATGACTTCCAACGTGGCGATCAAGTCGTCCATGTCCGCTGTCTCGACAGCGTTCTTGCCCTTGATGATTTCCAAAGTCTTGGCGCCGTATTTCAGTGTCAATGCGATCTTGCCGTTTGCGGCTGTAAACCACCATGGTTTTACGCGACGAGAAATTTCAACCGAACTACGTTCACCAGACTCCGAATCGGTTACAAATTTCACCGTTTTTGCAGTGAAAACGTCACCTGCGATTGCGGCTTTTGCGAGCGAAATCTGGTGGGTCAAATGCCCAGTCAGCTTATTGCGACGCCAGACGGTGGGAGATTTGCGATCTGCTGTAACGCTCACGAGTTTCAATTTTGCCAGTGCTGTCATGATGTGCTCCTTAATTGATAGCAATGCAAGTATTTACTCAGATGCGCAGAAGGTCGACCGGTATTTGCTTTCTTCAGGAAATCAATTTGGAGATTGCAAGACCGTAGCAAAAGACCCACGGAACAGCGTGTTGATACGCTGGATTCCGATTGTCCATCTGCTCATGCGACCATAAAGTTGTGCTATCAATACAGGAGCACACATGGCGTTATTCGAAATGGGGAAGGTCGTTGCAACACCGGGCGCATTGCAGTTTTGCGAAGTCAACAAGATCAACCCGTTGTTGCTGCTAGGCCGTCACATAGCAGGTGATTGGGGTGACTTGGATAGTGCTGATGTAGCCGCGAACGTTCACGCAGTGCAGCACGATCTACGCATTCTTAGCTCTTACAAATTAACGAGTGGCGCGATGTGGATCATCACCGAAGCGGACCGAAGTTCAACCTGCTTGCTGTTGCCGGACGAATATTGATGTCATACCGTAATTCTTCACCTGACATGATCCAGGACACAATGTGCGTTCCAGTGGTGCAAACGGGGAGTGTTCTTGTACCATTCCGGACCAGCTTAGATTACTCTGCGGAGAATTCGAACCGGCATGCAGGCTGTGAAGCCCAAAATACTGACAATCAACGAAATTGCGACATATGACAGAATTACCAGACTTGTTCGCTGAACAAGCACCTTCCTCCCCGCAAAAGAAGAGGTCTTCAAAGGCCAGTGTCCCCGTTGAGTCCAAGGTTTTGGAGCTCATTGATGCGTTTCAGCCGTCTGATTGCCTCGCTGAAGCAGCAAGACCGTTCTTCGTGTCGACCAATGGTGCCCTATTTGATGGTGACTGCTTGGCAATTTTGCCGCTGGTGAAGTCCGATTCAATTGACACAGTGTTTGCTGACCCGCCGTTTAACCTGGACAAGAAGTACGGCGCAAAGTCGAAGGACAACCTACCTGAACAGCAGTATGTTTCATGGTGCAAAGCGTGGTTGGACGAGTGCATCCGGGTGCTGAAACCCGGGGGGTCTCTATTCCTTTACAACCTACCTCGGTGGAATATCGTTTTAGGGGCGTACCTGATAGAGAAAGGGCTTACTTTTCGCCATGATATTACGGTCGATGTGAAATCGACGATGCCCATTGCTGGGCGGCTGTATCCTAGCCACTACTCGCTGCTGTACTTCTCAAAAGGCAAGCCGAAAACCTTTCGAAAGATTCGCACGCCAATAGAGGTTTGTCGGCATTGTGGAGGTGACGTCAAAGACTACGGTGGTCACCGTCATGCGATGAATCCGCTTGGGGTGAATTTGCGTGACGTTTGGACGGATATTCCACCAGTTAGGCACTGGAAATTTAAGTCTAAAGATCGCCCCGCAAACGCACTTTCTACTAAGCTCCTTGATCGAGTGATTGAAATCAGTACCATGGTGGGTGATGTTGTCCTAGACCCCTTTGGCGGCTCTGGCACCACATTTTCAGTGTGTGAGAAAAAGAATCGCTATTGGATTGGCGTTGAATTGGATTTCGCGCAGCAAATTAAAGAGCGGCTCCAGGATAACGAAATAGCGCACCACAATAACACCGACTTCATCGAGGGTTAAGACACAGGCTTCTCCTTACTTCTGAGCTTTAAGCTGTTGCCGCCAGCCGAAAACTGACCATCTAAACGGATAAGTGCCAATCCAAAACTGACCAGGGTGTTCCACTGATCTGCTGAATATTTCAGCAGGTACTTAAAAGGTGATCACCATGGAAATGATAGGCAAGGTCAGGCG
>CAINUX010000292.1 GCA_903853895.1 uncultured beta proteobacterium
GCGAAGGCCAGGAGTTGCTCGTCCAGGTCGAAAAAGAAGAACGTGGCAACAAGGGCGCAGCCCTGACGACCTTTGTGTCGCTGGCCGGCCGCTATGTGGTGTTGATGCCCAACAACCCCCGCGGTGGTGGCGTCAGCCGCCGCATCGAAGGTGAAGACCGGGCTGAACTCAAAGAGAACATGGACCAGTTGGAATACCCCAACGGCATGTCCATCATCGCCCGCACCGCCGGTATTGGCCGCAGCGCGCCTGAACTGCAGTGGGACCTGAACTACCTGCTCAAACTGTGGACTGCCATCGACGGCGCCGCCAAGGGCGGCAAGGGTGCTTACCTGATTTACCAGGAATCGTCCTTAGTCATTCGCGCGATCCGCGACTACTTCAACCACGACATCGGCGACATCCTGATCGACACTGATGATGTGTACGAACAGGCTCAGCAGTTCATGGCCCACGTCATGCCTGAGCACGCTGCCCGCGTGAAGCGCTACCGTGACGACGCGCCGCTGTTCAGCCGCTTCCAGATCGAACACCAGATCGAATCCGCCTACGCCCGCACGGTGCAGTTGCCCTCCGGCGGCGCCATCGTGATCGACCACACCGAAGCGCTGGTCTCCGTGGACGTCAACTCGGCCCGCGCCATCAAGGGCGGCGACATCGAAGAAACCGCAACCCGCACCAACCTGGAAGCCGCTGACGAAGTGGCACGCCAGATGCGACTGCGCGATTTGGGCGGCCTGATCGTCATCGACTTTATCGACATGGAAGAGTCGCGCAACCGCCGCGAAGTGGAAAACCGCTTGCGCGATGCGCTGCGCCAGGACCGTGCCCGTGTGCAGTTTGGCACCATCAGCAAATTCGGCTTGATGGAAATGAGCCGTCAGCGCCTGCGCCCGGCCCTGTCGGAAGGTGCATCGATTCCTTGCCCACGCTGCGGTGGCTCCGGCCACATTCGCGACACCGAATCCAGCGCTCTGCAGATTCTGCGCATCATCCAGGAAGAGTCACTCAAGGACAGCACGGCCTCCGTGCTCTGCCAGGTGCCCGTCGATGTCGCATCCTTCTTGCTGAACGAAAAGCGCTCTGAGGTGGCCAAGATCGAACTCAAACAGCGCATCAACGTGCTGCTGGTGCCCAACAAGACGCTGGAAACACCGAACTACCGTCTGGAGCGCCTGAAGCACGACGACCCACGCCTGGACAACATCGAAGCCAGCTACAAGATGGCCGACGAGATCGAAGATCCGACCAGCGTGACCCGCCGCTCGCAGGAGCCTACCAACAAGCAGACTCCCATCATCAAGGGCGTGCTGCCGGATGCTCCGGCACCCATAGCCGCACCTCGGCCCGTTGCCCCCGTTGCGCCAGCAGCGGGCCACGCGCCGCACGCAGCACCGCACCGTGGCGCACCAGCCGCCCCCGCAAAGCCACCCGTAGCCGCTGAAAAAGGCTTCTTTGGCTGGATCAAGAACCTGTTTGTCGGCGAACCCGCAGCACCCGCCAAGCCGGTACCAGCACCCGCGCCCAAAGCGACGGAAGGCCGAGACAACCGTGATGGCCGCAACCGCGATGGCAACCGCTCGGGCGGCAAACCTGGCGAAGGCCGCCCAGAAGGACCTCGCGGTGAAGGCCGTGGACCGCGTGGCGAAGGCCGTGGTGACGGACGAGGCAGCCGCGGTGGACGGGGTGGACGTGGCGGCGGTGACCGTCAAGCTGGAGCCCAGCGCGAACGCTTTGATGGCGAAGGCAAACCCATGAATGTGGACGCCTCCCTGCAGGCCGGCGAACCGGCGCAAGTTGGTCAGGATGGCAATCGTCAGGATCCGCGTCCCGATCGCGGGCCACGCAATGACCGCGGCAACCGTTCGGGTCGTGGCGGCGAACGCACCGAACGCCCCGAAGGCGCTGAGCGTGGCGAGCCGCGTGCGCAGGGCAGCGCAGACGCGAGTCCCGTCGGCGAAGGCAACGACGAAGGTCGCAATGAAGGCCAGTCCCGTGAGGGACGCGGTGGACGCGGTGGACGCGGACGCAACGGGCGTGGACCACGCCAGGACGACAGTGCGCGCCCAGTGGGTGACGGCAGCCAGCAGACCCAACTGGGATTCGCTGACAACGCCAACGCCTCAAGTGTTTCATCGGATGATGCACCAACCTCGCAAGACGGGAATACCCCGACGCAAGCGCCTGGGCTCGACAATGGCGAACCCCGTGAGAAGCGCTCGCGTGACCGCTACGGCCGTGAACGCGGACCGCGCGGTGAGCGCGAGGAGCGTCCTGATTTGCGCATTCCTGTGCAGGCTGTGTCGACCCAAGCAAACGACTTGCCAGAGGCAAGTGCGCCCGCAGCGGTTGTCGCCGCTTCCTTGATGGATCGCGTCACTGCCGCCGCGCCACAGGTTGTTGCTGCTGTCAAAGCACCGGTCCCGACGGCGCCTGTGGAACGTATGCCAAAGGTAACGTCCTACAGCCTGCCAACCGAGGCATTGGTCGACGTGGCCCAAGGCTCCGGACTGCAGTGGGTAAATTCCGATGCAGCCAAGATTGAAGCGGTACAGGCGGCGATTGCTGCGGAACCAAAACCCATCCACGTACCCCGCGAACGCCCTGCACCAGTCTCCATTGATACGGGACCACTGGTTCTGGTGGAAACCAAGCGTGACCTGCGCAACATGACATTGCCGTTTGAGCAGCCCCCGGCTGCCTGACCACTCCAAGTACAGCCTCCTCATGGAGAGGTTGTTCACAAAAAAGGGGCCGATTGGCCCCTTTTTCAATTGGATGTCGGCCCTTAGAACAAATCCACGGCACCCACCTTGATGGAATCGCCAAAGAATCCTTTGCGCACCAAATCGTCATGGCTAAAGACCTGATTACGTCCATGGCGCTGGGCATAGTCCACCGCCCGTTCAGAACGCTCCAGCGTGGTGCTGGGTGAGTCTTCGGCAGTGACGCGGGTAAATCCTGCACACGCTGTTACGCGACCGACCTGCGGGAAATTGAATTTCTCCATATTGGCCCGAAAGCGCTCAAACGCAGCCAGCACCAGGGCCTCGTCCGGGCAATGCATGAGCACAGCAAACTGCTCGCCGCCCAGCCGGTAAATGCGGTCATAGGTGCGAAAAGTATTGTTCATGATCCTGGCGACCAGCAACAGCACCTCTTCAGCAATCAGGTGGCCACTCTTGTCATTTATCACACCAAAATTGTCCACGCTGGCGGTGCCCAGCCAGTAATTGGGCGGTACCCGGTGGCGTCGCTCGGAGACGGGCAACACACTGGCCTCCAGTACGCCGGTTTCGCCCTCAAGCCCATGGTCCATTTCTTCCAACACGGCGCTGTAGAAGGTGTCATCGAGTGACTTGCGATTGAGCAGGCCCGTCAACGCGTCTCGGTCGCTGTAGGCCAACAACTTGTACATGTTGCGAAACACATGGACCAAGTCCTCAATGACTTGCAACTGCCCCAGTGCCAAAGGAGAGCCGGAATGCACTTCAATGATGCCTTCGTCGTCGTTGGCCGAATCCGCATACAGCGGGATGTAGCTGATACGCGGCCCCTCTTCACCGGCCCAGGCGTATTCGACCAGACTTCGGGTTTGCAGACACCGCAGCCGGTGCTTTTCGTCATTCAATTCAGACAGGGTTTCAAAATCCACGCGCAAAGGGTCGACCACCTTGCCGCCACCCCGTACATCGAGCGAAGCCACTTCAAGCCAGCGCTTGACACCCTCTTCGCTGAGGACCCGCGCAATAACTACCCGGTCAATGCGCAACAGGTCAATCAGGGCCTTGGAAAGCGTCAATTCCAGAAGCTCCCGGTCCCGATGATCGGTCAGCTTGATGATGTGTTCGGTGAGTGTAGCCATGGCCACATAATAGCCCCGAATCGGGCTTACGTCACCTTTTTGCGGCCTCGCGATAGGCGTGGGTTGCGGCCTGCATATCCTGGCGCTGCTCGGCCATTTGGGCCAGCGCCAGCCACGTATCGCGGGCCAGTTCCGAGTCGTGCAGTATGGCCAAAGACTGCTTGAACAACTGCTGCGCCTTGCCCCACAGGCTCAATCGCATACACACAACCCCGGCCAGATACTGCAGCACCGCGTCCCGCGGATTGCCCATTTGGGCCGACTCGATACGGCCCAGCCAGCCACTATCGGGGGTCCCGTCGGGTGCACCAAATCCACGTTCGAGTACCCGGGCCAGGCGAATGCGTTGGGGCAAGGTCAGTGCATCGCGCACCTGCACCATGGAGTTCCACACCGGCAACAGCCATTGACGCGAAACCGACACTGCACCGCCATGTGCCAGCAGGCGTTCAGCTGCCTCAAAGGCCACCTCGGGTATCTGCTGCTCACCGCTGTCCAGCGCGTCCCAGGCACGTTGGATTTGCACCGCATCGTGTGCAGCCCGGATCAACTCAATCGCCAGTCCCCGAGCAATACTCTTGCCCGCTGACTCTGAGAATGCCCGGTGTTTGGTCAGCAAGCGCGCCGTATCCAAAGCATTCTGCGATTGACCAGATTGGCGTGCCGCCCGAAAACGCAGGCGCAAGGCCAAGGTTCGCCGCGCCGCTCCTTGGGGAAGCTGGTCCAGCCATTGCATGGCGGCGACTGCGTCGCGGTCATCCAGGGCCCACCGGGCTCCGCGCAACTGAACGCCCTCGCGCGACTCCTGAGCTTCCCGGCTGGCGGCCTCGTCAAGGGCCAAATGAAAGTGACTGTCCCGCACCGCGCGGTTTTGCAGGGCATGTGCACTCTCTGCTGCCAAAAGGTGGGACAGCGTGCGCAAGCGCCCGCCGTAGGCCAGACGTTCGCCACTGCGCTGGACGGACTCTTCCAGAGATATTACCAACTCAGCGGCCTTGCGCGCCCGCACAAACCGTCCTGCCACCAAATGGGCCAGTGATTCGAGCAGTGCCGTATGCATGGTGCGCTCCTTTTGCAAGAGGCGCCAACGCCGCGCCTGCTGCGGAATATTCACCAAAGCTGACAGGGCACGCATGGCCAGATGCAGAGTCAAGAAACTGCCCGCCAACAGCAACAAAAAAAGGTTCAGAGACAGGTCCACCCGGTGGGGCGGCAAAAACAGGCTGACTGTGCCATGGTTGTCCCCGGCAAACAGCGCACTGGCCACCGCAATCGCGAACAGGGCCATCAGCCACAGTGCAACCCGCATGGTCAGCGCCCCGCGGCGGCGGTAGCCAGTGCCGCCAGCGTGTCATCCACCCGGGGCAACTCCAGGGCCTTCAACTGCCCCCGCACCTGTTGCAGCAGCGCGCTGGCGGTCTGGGTCTTGCGGGACGACGCATCGAAATAGCGCCCCAGCGAAACGCTGGCGGTGCCCAGGTCCGAACGCACGGAGTCAATCTGCCGCGACAGCAGCCCCAAACGGGCATTGAGCAGTTTGAGCTTCAGGTTTTCGCGCAAAAAGAAAGACTGCTCCGGCGACAGCAAGGCCGCGTCGGGGTCTTCAATGCGGCTGACACGCACCAGATTGCGCACTTCGTCGCGCACCAGCAACCCCAGGCGCACCCACCAGTTGGTGACCGTTTCCTCCGGCTTGCGTTTCAGGGTTTCATTGGCATGCGGCGTTGGCATGGCGTTGGCAATGGGCAAGTCATCAGCCAACAGCACCAATTCATCGAGCTTGACCAGCAGTGCCGGCGTGTCGGCCAACGCCGTCGCCTTGATGCGCGCCACATCCCGCGCAATGGCGCGTTGCAAGGGCGTGAGCCGAGGTTGGGCCGCGCGCGTGACCCGCAGCTCTGCACTCCTGAGGGCCGCCAGCAGGGGCTCCAGGCTGCCGGTCAATTGGGCCTGTTGCTGCGCCAAGCGTACTGCTGACTCAATATCCACGACCAAGTTCTCGTCACGCGAACGCGACAGACTTTGCATCAGCTCTTCCAGCTGGCTGCGTTGCAGGGAGACTTCGCTGAGCCGCGCTTCGGTCACGGCCAGCTTGGCCGCAGTCTCCATCGCCAGTTCCTGCGCCTGTCGGGCGGTCGCCCGGGCCTCGGTCGCCTGTGCACCGGCATCAGCACTTTGGCGCGCGAGCTGCTCCTGGATCGATGCCAGTTTCTGCCACAGCAGCCCACTCACTAGCAGGGCTACCAGCGCAAGGCCGACCACCGCCAACTGGAACCGTGCAAGGCCATTTCCGTCTTGCACCCGGACCGATGCACCGACCGGCAGCCCCTCCAGAGGCGCAGTCGCCGCTGTAACGCTAGGCTCTGTATTCATGCAATCGATTCTATCGACGCCATCAATGTCGCAAGCGTTGGACGTGACTCGCAAACAACAGAAAAACCAGCGGAGCGCGCAGCCTGCGCGATGCGGGGGTGAGTGACCACCGCCTTGGCCCGGGTCCACGACTGGCCAGGACACGCCGCAACCAGATTGCCAATCGCTTCCGAACTACTGAACAACCACACCGAGCCATCCACCGCCGCATCCCGCACCATGGCCAGCTCGCTAGCGAGCAGCGTAGGTGGCCTGCGCTGGTAGGAGACGACAAATTCCACACTGGCACCAGCCGCGCGCACCTGGTCGGCGAACCAGTCGCGGCCATCACCGTTACCACCGTGTTCAGCCAGTGCGGTACTGCCACTCCCCCGTACCACCAAAACGCGGTAACCCGGTTGCACCCGGTGCGAGACGACGGCCCACAGAGCTTCCGAGTCAAACTGGCCGGCTTCGCGATCCGGCATGTCGATCAAACTGACATCCACCCCGGCCCGCTTCAAGGCCGAAAGGCTGCCAGGCCCCGTTACGAATGCTCTTGGTTTGATAGCGCATTCTGTAGCAAATTCGAGGGCTAGAGACGGTTTCAGTGCAAAAAAATGGTCCACCGCGTTGCCACTGACAAACATCACAGCATCAAAGCTAGGCAAGCGCTCCCACGCAGCAATCACCGCAGCCGGGTCAGGCGGCGGCAGCACGCCGATCAGGGGCAAGGCAACAGCCTCGTAACCGCCCTCGTTAAAGGCGTCGACCCACTGCCGCGCTTCATTCTTGGGGCGGGTGACGATGACGCGCATGATTTCAGCTCCCCTGGCCCGCCTGCAGGCGCACATTGGCCTGCAACGCGCTAGCCACCTCCTCGCCCAACAGGGTCGCGGCCGCACCATCCGTGACACGGCCCTTCGCCTGTGCATGCACCAGCGGCAACACGCCTTCGGGGTCACCCCAGGTGGCGCGAATGCTCAGTTCGTCACCCCGCAGCGTGGCGTAGGCTGCCAGCGGCATGGAGCAACTGCCGCCCATGACCCGGCTGACGGCGCGCTCGGCCGACACGGCCAGCCAGGTGGGGGTGTGCAGCAAAAATTGCAGAGCCTGGGCCACGTCACCCCGGTCGGTGCGCACCTCGATGCCCAACGCGCCCTGTCCGGCTGCAGGCAGCATCTGTTCAGGCTCAAAGACGGCCCGGATACGCTCGCCCAGACCCAGACGCTTGAGTCCGGCGGCCGCCAGCACGATGCCGTCGTATAGACCGTCATCGAGCTTTTTCAAACGGGTGTCCAGATTGCCGCGCAAGGGCTCAATTTTCAGATCAGGACGCAGGGCACGGAGCAAGGCCATGCGCCGCAAACTGGAGGTACCCACCACCGCTCCCTGCGGCAGGGCATCCAGCGAGGCATAGCGGCCAGACACCCAGGCATCGCGCGGGTCTTCGCGCTCCATGACGCAGGCCAGGCTGAAACCGTCTGGCAACTCCATGGGCACATCTTTGAGCGAATGCACGGCCAAATCGGCGTGCCCGTCTTCCAGCGCGACTTCCAGTTCCTTGACAAACAGCCCCTTGCCACCGACCTTGGAGAGCGAGCGGTCCAGGATCTGATCGCCTTTGGTCGTCATACCCAGCAAGGTGACGGTGTGACCCTGCTTTTCGAGCAGCGCCTTGACGTGTTCTGCCTGCCACAGGGCAAGCCGGCTTTCGCGCGTGGCGATTGTGAATGTGTGTGCTGCCATGGCCTTTTTGTCGTAACCTATTTGTAATCTATAGCGGGTGGTCAATGCTAGCATGGGCCCCATGAAGAACCTACCCGCCCCAGCCCCTGCCAAGCGTGCCAAAGACAACGAGCGACCACTGGTCGAAGACATCCGGCTTTTGGGCCGCTTGCTGGGCGACGAGATCCGGGAACAGGAGGGCCAGCCAGCGTTCGAGCTGATCGAAAAGATTCGTACGCTGTCGGTCGCGTTTCGCCGGGACGCCGACCACGAAGCCGACAAGGCCCTGAAGAAGCTACTCAAAAGTCTCAGCGGCGACCAAACCGTCAGCGTGATCCGTGCCTTCACCTACTTTTCACACTTGGCCAACTTGGCAGAAGACCGGCATCACATTCGCCGCCGCGCCATCCATGAACGCGCCGGTGACACCCAGGAGGGCAGTTTGGACGTGGCCCTGTCGCGCCTGCGCTGGGCGGGCATCGCGCCCAAGACCATCTCCAACACGCTGGCGCAAAGTTTTGTGTCACCCGTGCTCACCGCCCACCCCACCGAAGTGCAGCGAAAGAGCATTCTGGATGCGGAACGCGGCATCGCCCGCCTGCTGACCGAACGCGACGAGATCAAGATGCGCGGCGCCTTCTTTGACAACAAGAAAGATGCGCTGACGGCGCGGGAACTGGCGTCCAACGAGTCGCAGATGCGCGCGCGCGTCATGCAGCTGTGGCAGACCCGGCTGCTGCGCTTCAACAAGCTCACCGTGGCCGACGAGATCGAGAACGCGCTGAGCTATTACGAATCCACTTTTCTGCGCGAAATTCCCAAGCTCTACGCCAACCTGGAGCAGCTGCTGGGCCACCAGCCGGTGCACAGCTTTCTGCGCATGGGCCAGTGGATTGGCGGCGACCGCGATGGCAATCCCAACGTCAGCGCCCAGACGCTGGAATACGCGCTGCGCCGCCAGGCCGAAGTCGCGCTGCGCCACTACCTGACCGAGGTCCACTACCTGGGCGGCGAGCTCTCGGTGTCGGCCATGCTGACCGATTGCACGCCCGACATGCAGGCTCTGGCTGAGAGCTCACCCGACCGCAATGTGCACCGCATGGACGAACCCTACCGCCGGGCGCTGACCGGTGTCTATGCCCGTCTGGCCGCAACCCTGCAAGCGCTGACCGGCACGGAGGCCGCACGCCATGCCGTGGCGCCGCAAAACGCCTACCGGCTATCGCAGGAATTTGCGGCCGAACTGCGCACCATTGAGGCATCCCTCAAGGCCAACCATGGCTCTGCATTGGTGGCTCAGCGGCTGCAGCCCCTGATCAGGGCCGTCGACGTGTTTGGCTTCCATCTGGCCACGGTCGATCTGCGCCAAAGCTCGGACAAACACGAAGAAGTGGTGGCCGAACTGCTGGCCACGGCACGCATAGAGGCGAACTACTGCGCGCTCGACGAAGCTGCCAAGCGCCGGTTGCTGATGGGCTTGCTGGGCGACGCCCGGTCGCTGCAGGTGCATGGCGTCAGCTATTCCGCCCATACCCAGGGAGAGCTGGCCATTTTTGCCAGTGCCAAGGTCATGCGCGAGCGCTACGGCCATGAGGCCATTCGCCACTACATCATCAGCCACACCGAGACCGTCAGCGACTTGCTGGAGGTCTTGCTGCTGCAAAAGGAAGTGGGGCTGATGCGGGGCATACTCAATGCCCCCGGCGCCTCGCATGTGGCTGCGGCGACGCCCGACCCACTGAGTCCGGTCTGCGACCTGATCGTCGTGCCGTTGTTCGAAACCATCGAAGACCTGCGCAACGCCGCGCCCATCATGCGGGAGTTTTATGCCTTGCCCGGCATCGCCGCACTGGTGCAGCGCAGCGGTGGCGAGCAGGACATCATGCTGGGCTATTCGGACAGCAACAAGGACGGCGGCATCTTCACCAGCAACTGGGAGCTGTACCGCGCCGAGATTGCGCTGGTCGAACTGTTTGATGACCTGGCGACCAACTACCCGATCAAGCTGCGCATGTTCCATGGCCGTGGCGGCACGGTGGGACGCGGCGGTGGCCCCAGCTACGAGGCCATCCTGGCCCAACCCCCCGGCACGGTGCGCGGCCAGATCCGCCTGACCGAGCAGGGCGAGGTGATTGGCTCCAAGTACGCCAACCCCGAAATCGGCCGGCGCAACCTGGAGACCTTGGTCGCCGCCACACTGGAAGCCACGCTGTTGCAACCGACCAAGTCGGCCACCAAGGCGTATCTGGACGCCGCCGCCGAGCTGTCGGGCGCCAGCATGGCCGCCTACCGCGCGCTGGTGTATGAAACCCCGGGCTTCACCGAATACTTTTTCAGCGCCACGCCGATCCGCGAGATCGCCGAACTCAACATCGGCTCGCGCCCCGCATCGCGCAAGGCCAACCAGCGTATTGAAGACCTGCGCGCCATTCCCTGGGGTTTTAGCTGGGGCCAATGCCGCCTCACCTTGCCAGGCTGGTATGGCTTTGGCTCGGCCGTGCAGACGTTCATCAAGACCGGCACACCGGAACAGCAGAAAGAGCGCCTGGCCTTACTGCAAAAGATGTACCGACAGTGGCCGTTCTTCAAGACCCTGCTGTCGAACATGGACATGGTCATGGCCAAGAGCGATCTGGCCTTGGCCTCACGCTACTCTGAGCTGGTGGCCGACGCCCGCCTGCGCAAGAAGATTTTCACGGCGATCGAGGCCGAGTGGCACAGCACGGCGCAGGCCCTGGCCACCATCACCGGCGACAAGAACCGCCTGGCCAACAACGCGGCGCTACAACGCTCCATCCGCCACCGCTTTCCGTATATCGATCCGCTGCACCACCTGCAGGTGGAGCTGGTGCGCCGATATCGTGCTGGGCAGGCGGATGAGCGGGTGCAGCGGGGGATTCATATTTCGATTAACGGGATTGCGGCGGGGTTGCGGAATACGGGCTAGGCTTTTGTAGCCCCCACTCCCCCCAGCCCCCTCGCCCCGCCGGGCGAGGGGGAGCCAATGCGGACAGCCGATTTGGTTACTGCGCGCCGAATACGGAATTACGGGCGTGAGGTTGCCACTGTTTCTGCTTGCCCAGAATTCAGTCGTTGCAGTTCCGAGCGCCGGGTGCCGGACTTGAGAAAAGTTCAAGGCATGCGACTTCCGCTTCCGTTGTTGCTGCCGCACTTCCGGCGCTCGGAACTCGCCCGCATGAAATTTTCGATTGCAAATAGCGGTGGCAACGCACCGCCGGTAATTCCGTATTCGGCGCGACACCATCAAATCGGCTGTTAAAGCTCCCCCTCGCCCGACGGGGGCGAGGGGGCTGGGGGGAGTGGGGAGTCGGATATCGGAAATTGGAAGTCGGAGTTGGAAGTCAGGCACTACCGCGAAACCAACTCCCTAACCGCTGCCAACTGCCGCCGCGACACCGCCAACAACTCCTCAACCCCGTTGAGCCGCACCGCCCAGCCCTCCCCTTCTTCGGCGTCAAAGTGCTTTTCCAGCGCCCGCACGGCACGGCGGGCGATCAGGGCGTTGCGGTGGATGCGGACAAAGTCCGTGCGGTACTTTTCCTCCAGCTCGTTGAGGGAGCCATCCAGTATGTAGCTGCGCGCGGCCGTGCGCACGGTGACGTATTTCAGCTCGGCCTTGAAGTAGACAATCTGCGCCACGGGTATGCGTTCCGTGCGTCCTCGTTCCTGGATGATCAGCACATCTTCTTGAGCCTCAGAGGCCGCTAGCCCTCGTCGGGACTGTAACAGACGCTCTACTTTTTGTAGCGCCAGCTGCAGCCGCTCCAGCCGCACCGGTTTGGTCAGGTAGTCCACGGCTTCCAGCTCAAACGCGTCGACGGCGTGTTCGGCATGGGCTGTCACAAAAATCAGGGCCGGTGGTTGGGCCAAGGCCCGCAGTGAGCGCGCCAGCGCCAGGCCATCGGCGCCAGGCATATGGATGTCGATCAGCGCGACATCAACACTCTGGTGTTGCAGCATGGTCATCGCCTGCACTGCATGGGCAGCCTCGCCTACACACTGCACAAGGGGTGATCGGCAATCCGACAGCAGGGTGCGCATGCGCGCGCGCGCCAGGCTTTCGTCGTCAACGACCAAGGCTTTGAGGACCAGTCCCCCTCCATCAGCGGCGATCACAGCGGCACCTCCATGCGCACCTGGTAGAAGCCGTCCTTGAGGCCGCTGCGGAACTGCCCCTGAACGTCGTGCAACAGGGCCAGACGCTCCCGCACATTGCGCAGCGCCAGCCCATGACCCTGTTCTCCCTGCCCATTGGGCACGGTATTGGTCACTTTGATCACCACAATGGACCCCCTGCGTTGGGTAGATATGCGCACATCGGCGCCCTGCGCACTGGGCTCCACACCGTGGCGCACCGCATTTTCCACCAAAGGCTGCAATAGCAGGGGCGGCAATAAGGCGTCGTCAGCTTCCGGGTCCAACGCCCATTGCACGCGCAGGCGCTGGCCAAAGCGCACCTTCTCGATGGCCAGGTAGCGCTGCGCCAGTTCAATCTCATGCGCCAGGCGCACAGGCTCGCCGGAATCCTTCAGGGCTTCGCGAAACAAGTCGCTCAAGTCCTCCAGCAGCGCCTCGGCCCGGGCCGGCTCAGCCCGCACCAGGGCGATGGCACTGTTGAGCGTGTTGAACAGAAAGTGGGGCCGGATGCGGGACTGCAACTCCGCCAAGCGCGCCGACGTGTGGGCAGGCATGCGCCCCTTGCTGCGCATCACCAGCGCCGCAACCAGGACAGAAGACAACAGCGCGCCGCTGCAAGCACTGGCCACCCAAGGCGGCTCCTGCAGCAGACCGGCAATGGCCAGCATGGCACACCCATACAGGCCGGCGGAAGCACCCATCAACACAGCTGCCGTATATTGCGCAACGGGTGGAATCCGGGCAAACACCCGCTTGGTCATGCAGGCCAGCAGCAGCCAGGCCAATGTGCCTGGCAGCGCACCACCCGTCACCAGCGCCACCCGCACCACCCAATCGAGCAGGTCGCGGGATGCAAACACCACGCCCACGCTGCAGCACACCTCCACAAACAGCACGGCCCGCAGCACCACGCCGGTCTGACAGGCATCGAACACCAGGGCGGCATCCAGCGTTGCAGGATCGCCCTGCGGCGCAGGGGCAGCAGGCGTCAACTCCTGGAACGCCGATAATATTTGGGTGTCTTTCATGAATCCGGATTTTGACTCCATTACCAGCCCCGCTCACCATGTCCAAAAATCAACTCGATAAAAAGTCCCAGGCGTGGTCCGCGCTATTTTCTGAGCCCATGAGCGATCTGGTCAAACGTTACACCTCCAGCGTGTTCTTTGACAAGCGCATGTGGCAGGCTGACATCACCGGCAGCCTGGCCCACGCCGAGATGCTGGCGGCCCAGGGCATCATCCATGCCGAAGACCACGCGTCGATTGTGCGCGGCATGGCGCAAATCACCGCTGACATTGAATCGGGCAACTTTGAATGGAAGCTGGACCTGGAGGACGTGCACCTCAACATCGAGGCTAGGTTGACCCAGTTGGTGGGCGATGCCGGTAAACGCTTGCACACCGGCCGCTCTCGCAACGACCAGGTCGCCACCGATGTGCGCCTTTGGTTGCGCAGCGAGATTGACCTGATTGGCGAATTGCTGGTAGACCTGCAAAAGTCTCTGGTCGACGTGGCCGAGAAAAACGTGGACGTCATCCTGCCCGGATTTACCCACCTGCAGGTGGCACAGCCTGTGAGTTTTGGCCACCACATGCTGGCCTATGTAGAAATGTTCAGCCGCGATGCCGAGCGCTTTTCTGAAGTGCGCGCCCGCACGAATCGCCTGCCGCTGGGCGCCGCTGCCCTGGCGGGGACGAGCTATCCGCTGGACCGTGAGCGCGTGGCCCGCACACTGGGCATGGTCGATGCAGCGGGCAACCCGCAGGTCTGCCAGAACAGCCTGGACGCCGTCAGCGACCGCGACTTTGCGATTGAATTCACAGCGGCCGCCACGCTGTGCATGGTGCACATCAGCCGCATGAGCGAGGAGCTGATTTTATGGATGAGCCAGAACTTTGGCTTCATCAAAATCGCCGACCGCTTCACCACCGGCAGTTCCATCATGCCGCAGAAGAAGAACCCCGACGTGCCCGAACTGGCACGCGGCA